>JALWRR010000001.1 GCA_026993975.1 Promethearchaeati archaeon
ATTATATAATGAATAAAACTTTGATTTTTCATCTAACTATGATGATATTTAGAATATAAATCTTACTACTTTTTGGATTGGAAACTTTTAGAGAAAAAGTTAGTGTGAATAAGATCATGCAATGCAAACTAAAATCAATTTATTCTGCTTTTTTAGCAAGTAATTGAGCTGCTTTATATAATTCCTCCCCAGCGCCCGTTAGTATGCGACCGCCTCGTTTCCTACCTATAAATCCCATTCCCCGCAGCTGAGTTATGGCTTCTTTCGCCGTGTCTTCAGAGATTTTAAGCTTTTTAGCTAGAGTCTCTATTACAGCGGGGTCTAATCTCTCTTTTTCGCGCCAGAGTTTTGCGAAGTATTCTTCATTTTCTTTTATTGAGATAATCGCGTCTATTAGGAGTGGTGTTATACTTATTTTCATGCCTTTTATTACATCCGTTTTAGCGCTAGTGATAGCGTTCTTAATTACTTTTCCAATTGATGTTAACAAAACAGCGTTGTTCTGCATGACACGGATTATACCTTTAGATTCTGCTTCACTTATTGCTTTATTTACATCGCTTAACGATACCTTAAACTTATCTTCTAGATATGTTACTATCTCTTCTCTTAACTCATCTAGCGTTATACCCTTATGCATGGGAGTTTTCATGAGTACGCCGACATCGTACATAGATATTAAGAATTTCCTTTTGATATTAAGACATAAGTCCAATAAGATTTTACCCTTCCGGGTTGGTCCTCCAGTTCCCAATAGTCCTAATTTCTCAGCTTCCTGAACGTAATCAAATCTAGGTATATCTCCTGAATAATCCAATGTAATTGCTTTTACAGCATTAGTGGTTATATCCTGTGTTACGGTTCCAAAATACTTGAGAATAATTTCACCCCATTGAGTTAATCTAAATGCTTCCTCATTCTTCCAGAGCTCTCTCTCAATCAAGTTTTTTGATTCGAGTAGATTCAGAATTAAGGGTAAGTCTTCTATATTCATTTTCGTTCCAAGCAGCTTTCTTGTTGGATATATCTCTGGATTATCCTTGTTTTTCTTTATCAAATCACTTATCTTCTTAAGGACATTTAACTCCTCTTTCATTAGAAATATTGGATAGACCTCCTCTATTCCGCTTCTTAATAAATCATATGCTTGTGCGAGACTTCTACCTAGTTCAGTATAATTATTTTCTTGGACATTATATAGCCCCATATCGCCAAGTTCTTTTTTCTCTTCTAAATTAAGTTCCTTAACACCTTTGCTTAAGAGAACACGTATCCTCCCATTAACATACATTAATGGCTTATAGAGTGGGATCTTTTCAAGAGAACTCTTGATTAGTTTACCAGCTTTAGTTAGATTATACACAACTTTACCGTTCCATGGAGGTGAAATTTGTAGTAATCTCATTCCTTCCATAGCGTATATAACGTTCTGACCGTAACCCGTAATCTCCTTGTACCTCAAGAGAGATTTATAGTCAGCAGGTCCCAAAGGCATACCTGCAATAAACTCGGCTAAATCAGAGGTTATGTACACTAGAGGTATTGTTTTCTTATATGCTTGATAGACGAGTTCAGCGCTTTCGTTTAATTTATTTTCACTGATCAATCCTCTCTCGCTAAGGAAGATTTTCCACTCATCTGGAATTATATCCGTTGCTTTAATTATTTCAATCATCTTTATTACTTGAGAATTAATCCATATGTCGTTAGGTAAGGTAAGTTCATTAATCTTAGTGACATTTGCTTCAAGCCAATTAACTGCATCTATAATTAATTCCCCAGATTTCGTTATAGACACAAAATCGTTAACTATTTCCACAAGCCCCATGATCATTAATTCTGTCAATCTCCTAGTCAATCTATATTTTTCCCCAGCTTTAGCTAAAGAGTATAGCTCATAAACATTCTTTTTCTCGCTCTCAATTTCTCTAAGGAGCTCTAAATGTTGCTTAAATATGAGCATAAATAGGTCACCCCTTCGATGATTATTGCCTAATTATTTTAAGATTGAATCTCTTTTTCTAGTTCTGAAAAACGAGTTCTAAGCAAGAGAAAAACTATTAATAGATTATATTTATATTTTTATAGGTCTTTAATCAGCTTGTAATTTTGATTTCTGATCTTTATTAATAATCTGGTGTCTTTATGCCTACAACTAGAATTCTGAGAATAGGGTATAATTTAGCATTTAGGGCCAAGAGTAGGGCTCTGATATTTATTATATTATTTATCTTAGCAACAGTTACAACGTTTCTACAGTCCTCTAGAATATATTCCTTTCAGACTAATGATTTAACACGGCTCAAATCAGTTATACTGGAGCCTTCCTCCCCTATAACAGCAGATAAGCTTGAATCGAAAATCGGTGGCTTATATGAGAGTGTCAGAGATAAATTGAGTGGTTTTTATGTGTTGTATGGTTTCAAAATGCTTGATGATCAGCTATTAGTCCTAACTATTAGAGATTACAGGAACCTGTATAATCCCTCAGACTACCCATGGGTGGTATCGGAGTTCAAACCAACATCTCTAGCAGCGGGCAGATATATCCAGGGTGATTATGAAGGTATAGTTAATACTGGGTTCACATTAAATTTCAGTGCATTTGGCTACCCAGTAACTGTCAGATTATCTATGGGAGATAGCTTGGTTTTTGTTTCAGGTTATCGTGAGATAAGAGTTAACATTGTCGGTGTTAGCTCAAGCGATATGAGTGCGATACAGAATGCTCTAGGGGAGAAGATAGGTAGCTTCCTGTTTGTTGATTGGAGAACATTTGAGGATATAGCTGTTAACGTAATGCAGTTACATAGCCCGCTTGAAGGGTCCCCAGATGTTTTCGTTTTAAGAATCATAATGGTCGTTAAGGGAAGCATAATATCTACACTTACTAGCGGTGAGTTATTTAACAATAGGATGTATGTGAAGTCTGAGGTATCAAAGAAAGCATCTTCTATCTCTCCATTCCAGCTGGCTCAGATAGAGGAAATTAACTACGGGGAATTCCAGAGCTCTCTATTTACATTCATTGTATCTATCTTATTCCAATTAATTGTTGCAGGAATCTATGCAGTATTAATAGTTAGGTTCCATAGAAAAGATATAGCTACACTCAGAGCAATTGGATGGGACACTAAATCAATTAGAATCCTGTCCTTCGGATCATTCGTAAGCACGCTAATCATAGCTTCAATTATAGGCCTCATAATAGGTAGCTTATATATCTTTATTATTGCGAGGATACCGCTAGAATTAGTACCATTCATTATAGTTATAATATCGAATATAATAATACCAATCCTAGTAGGCTTCAAGTATACTTCATCAGCAACTCTATCAATACCTCCCTCAGAAGCATTCAGGAGGGAATGAGGTGATTAAGAAATGAGTGATGAGTTATTAATAGAGTTAATTAATGTGAAGAAAGAGTATTCAGGAAAAAAAGGTAGAGTAAAAGCTATTAGCGACCTAAACCTAAAGATAGCTAGAAAAGAATTCATAATAATTGGTGGTCCCTCCGGAGCTGGAAAAACAACATTACTCAATCTTATAGCTGGATTAGATAGGCCAACACAAGGAGAAATAATATTATTTAGGAGAAATATTAGGGATCTAGATGAAGAAGAGTTAGCTAAGATAAGGCAAGAGAAAATAGGATTCATCTTCCAGTTCTTCAATCTAATTGATAATTTAACAGTACTAGAGAACGTGATGACTCCCTTGATCCCAAGGAATATTCCTGAGGAGGAGATAGTTGCTAGAGCGGAGGAATTATTGAGTGATCTTGGTTTAATAGGTAAGAAGAATCGGTTCCCAAGGGAATTGTCAGGGGGAGAGCAACAGAGAGTGGCTATAGCTAGAGCATTGATAACGGATCCAGAAATAATTATTGCTGATGAACCAATAGCACAATTAGATGAGAAAGCGGGTAAAATCGTGATTGATTTACTATTAAACGCTAAGAAGAGAGGAAAAACAATAATTCTCGCTACAGCAAGTCAATCTCTAGTGGATAGTTTAAAGAAAAATGCGGATAAAGTAATATGGTTAGAGCGGGGTAAAGTGATGAATAAAACGGAGAAAAAAGGGAAGTAATGTAAAAGAATTTAATATATTGAGAAGTTGAAAAATTAATCAATTATTCACAATGATGCATGCGATATGAGAAAAGGATATAAAAAATAAATTCCCTCTCATCATTTATATATCACAAATTATTAAAGTCTTTAAAGCATATAACATACCTTAAATGATTTTAATAATGATATACCTCTTTTAACATATTACTTAAATAAAGGTCAGCATTATGTAGTAAATTCAGATTTTTATACTCTATAGTGGAAGTTCTATTTGTTCGAAAATCGAACTAATGTAGGTAGTTTAAATGGGGTTAATAGCAGTAACGGTACTGCATGAATCGGGAATACCCATATACAAGAAGTTTAAGAGGGGTAGAGAACGACCGATTGAGCCATTAATAGCAGCTATCCTTGGTCTAGCTAATGAGGTTGGTTTAGGGGATATAGCTCATGCATCCTTTGAGAGGGCTGGTCTCGTTGTTCTTAGAGGGATCCACGAGAAAGATTTATTATTATCTCTTTTGGTTGATAAGGTTTCTTATCAAAGTTATATTAAAGGGGTCTATTTAATAAATAAGATAGAGAAAAATATTGGTAAGCTTCCAGACTACGTGACTGATGAAGTAATCTCCATAACAAGAAATATTGTTGAGGAGTTTTTCGAGAAATTAGATAAGATACCAAGCGTATTTGGTGATGCATTTCTCTCAGCAGCTGAGAAATTCGGGCCAATGTTTTATGGTTCACTAGTCCTTTTACTATACAGAGAGTTTGGTGAGGATCCATTATTAACAATGATAAGAGATCCCAAGAAGTTCATTAAGGCTCTAGATAATTTGCTAGGGGTTGAGTCAACGAACCAGTTTTTTGTCTTTTTTGTTAAACATATCTGTGATTTCCATTACGAAGTTTGCCAAAAGCTTGGAATAGTAACTGTTAGGGATTTCACCTATAATCTATTAAATAATATACGAGAGAGAAGTAAGAGAGATGCCATAATAATATTTAGGGACATAATTGAGCGAGGGATCGACGTAATATTAAGTAGGATTAATAATTAACTTGAGCAATATCCTTTATCGTGAACTCAACAATGTGCTTCTTTATTTCATGTCCCCTGTACTTTAGAATATATACTCTGAAAACACGATTATCATTAACTACCTTAGAATGCATTAATAAAACTATATCAGATAAGAACTCTATCTCACGGTACGCTGGATCAAGTCTCCCCTTAGCAGTATCCGCAACAATAATTCCTGTTATCTCGTAGCGCTCTAAATACTTCTTCAGTACATTGTGAACAGCAGCTCTTAGCTCGATTTTGCTTAAGATGGTTAATAGAGGATTAATTGGATCTATAACGAGTCTTTCAGATTTAAACTCAATAAACTCCATTAGCATTAACTCTACCATTTCTTTCAAAGCATCCTTACTCACAACAGTTGGAAATTGAAGAAATCTAAACAAGTTTTTTCTTTCCAGCTCCTCGAAATCCATATTCACGGTCTTCAAGTAAGAATAAAAAAACTTCTTAGAGAGAGATAAACTAGCATAAATACCTTTCTCCCCAACTACAGCAGCTCCGTAATACAAAAATAAGGCACTAAGTATCGTTTTACCCGATCCAGTCGGCCCCTCTAAAAGGGTTAATGAACCCTTAAATAATCCGCCTCCCAGTGCCTCATCAAGAGTCTTAATTCCTATAGGGGAGGCCTCATTGCTGCTCATGAATTTTCAACCGTGATTCACATCTATCTCTTATCCAGTATTAATTTTTGAGAAATCAATATCCTGATCTGCGGGCATAACCAAGCTATCATCCCTAACAATTATCTTTGGTATTCCATTATAAAAAGTTATATCCACATCTTTTAATAAATAAGTTTTTCCTAATTGTAGATCATTTGATTTATTCCAAACAACAAGAGGTATTATTCCTGTTTCATCCCCCGCGACATATTCTGTTATATAATGATATCTTTTAGTTACCTTAGAGAACACTTCTTTGGTTGATTTCTTCTCTAAGATCTTAACTAGTACATTGATTCTCCTCAGTTTTTTTCTGAGATTGACCACTTTCAGCGTTTTATTTCTCAGCAATTTTATTCCCCCTCAAGATTCTTACTTAATAATATAATCGCTATAATAATATTATGTCCAATCGTAAATATTAATCTATGCTATATCTTCTATTTATACTTATATTGAACTGTTTATTCTCTAGTATTAGGAGGGAAATTATAATAAGGGTGTAAGATTAATATAAATCTTTGCCTCATCTAAAAACCACTATTATTTAATCCTAATGAACTCTACTCCGTCTTCGCAACTTATTATCGCTTTTCAGAATAAGGATGATTAGTGCTCATTCAGTATGATTGTTTATTAAATGCATTAATATTTCTAAGATTATTGAATAAAAATCTTAAATTTTTATAATTTTTTTAATAACGGTTTATTGAGTAATACTTTTTCAGATCATTGAGGTGTTTTTTGTGGATGTTGTTTCCTCAATTGCCTTAGCATTCATGTTCTTTATTTATGAATTCCTAGTAACTATGGATGCTTATGGTCCAAAGTTCGTGATAGGGATTCTTCCAATAATGTCCGGATTCTTCGCTGGATTACTGATTGGGAATATACCGCTAGGGGTAGCTATAGCTGCTGCAACCCAATTAATAGCGCTTGGAGCTGTCCCAATGGGTGGAGCCGTGCCTCCCGATTTCGGGATTGTGGCAATAACAGCTGTCGTACTAGCTTCTATTGGTGGAATCGATCCTATGATAGCGATAGTCTTCTCGTTGCCAGCGGGTATCTTAGGAATGTACTTGGATATTATTGGTAGAACAGCTAATATTACGTTGGTACATAGGGTTGAGGGATTGATTAATGAGGGTAGGTTCGATGATATAGATAAATGGCATTACCTAGGTATGCCGATTATGGGGGTCTTTAGGGGTATAGCAGTATTCATATCAGTTTTCATAGTTGCTTATTTTGGTGGCGAGGCTTTAAAATCGTTTCTAGCAGCTTTACCTTCATGGTTCCTAAATGGCTTATCTGTAGCTGGCGCAGTCTTACCAGCTATGGGTCTTGGCTTGCTCTTGACTTATCTTGGTTTAGGAAGATATAAAACTATATTCCTTGCAGCTTTTATTCTGGTTGCATTCATTAATTTACCATTCATATTCGCTATAGTTGTGTTGGTTGGTTTTGGAGTTCTATGGTTTAAGAGTAGGTCTGCATTAAAAGTAGAGGAAAAGGAGGTTACTAAGGGTGTGGAGATCCCTAGGGATATACTGAGGAGCTCTAAATTAAGAACAGTATTCTTTTTCGAGGCTTCATGGAACTATGAATTGATGCAGGGATTGGGTTATCTCTACAGTATACTACCAGTTCTAAAGCATATTTATAGTGGTGATGAGTTAAAGGAAGCGGTTAGAAATCACTTAGAGTTCTTTAATACTAATCCAATACTAGCTCCAATGGTAGTTAGTTTAGATGCAGTAATAGAGAATTCTAGGAAAGGTGACTTTGAGTTCGTTAGGAACCTTAAAGTTGGATTAATGGGTCCCTTAGCTGGTTTAGGTGATAGCGTTATTTACCTAGCTGTTGCAGGAGTCTTAATTATCTCATCAATATCATTGATTAGCGCGGGTTACTGGTTCGCACCACTATTATTCATATTCATATTCGATATAATTACTTTCTTCCTGAGATTCAAGACATATGATTTCGGATACAATAGAGGGTTAAACATAGCTAGCGTGTTAACTGAAGAGAGAATGAAAACGATACGGGAATTCGCTGAGAAACTAGCTATCCTCAGCATTGGCGCTATAATCCCAATTGTGTTCCAGATAAGACCAGCTATCGGTGTAGATATCCTATCTTCAATCGATAAGGCATTAGTTGTTTTCTCACTATCACTCCTGATCAGTTCAATTACTGGTTTTCTTCTCACACTATTTGCTCAAATGCTTTACCAGAGAAAATTCAAGCTATATCAAGTATTATTGATAGTGTTTGTGATTGGTTTTATCCTTGGAGCAACAGGATTGTTCAGCGTTATCGGTTATGTCAAACCACCCACATAGAAATCAACTTGAGCTCTCTATTACTAACCCATTCTTTATTATTTTTAGGTAAAATTGTTTCTCTGCTTCCTTATTTGGATCTAGACTCTTAATTATTCTAAGCCTTCTCTTTAATTCCCCATCCTTCTCGATTATATCTAGCTGAATTAGGTAATCCCCTAATTGCTCTATTCCTACGGTTTGATTAATTGAACTAAGCGTCATAGTTACAATAACTAGCTTTGATAAACTCTTCAGATAATTAACTCTCTGATACACATATGAGTAAAACTCTTCCATACCATAAGCAATCAAGTATGTTTCAAGCCCATCAATAATTAAGATATCTGGTTTCTCTCTTTGATAATACTCATCTAGCTTACATTGTACTGTTGAAAGAGGCAGAGTAAAAGGATTAATTGTTTTAATTTCAATGTTCATTAGTGAGTTTGCTCCTCCTATCTTCTTTAATTTATACAGAATCGTATCCCTTGACTCTCGGAGAGATATAAGCAGTATCTTCTTGTTTTTCATAGCGTTTTTAACAGCTAGGTTCAATGCAAAGAGAGTTTTTCCAGATGCCACAGGACCTATTAATCCGACCAAGCTACCCTCTTTAAAACCGCCATTCAGTATCTTATCAAGAGAATCAATCCCGCTTGTTAATCCTCTCTCGGATAAATGATGATTATTATTTAGACTAAGCGGTTTTGAGAACACTATGCCATTCGATGTTATCCTGTAGAATAACTTGTTCACTTTTATTTCCTTTCCCCTAACTTTCCTTATCTCCAAGTAATAATTGTACTTATCTCTAAACCAGATGCGCTTTAGGTAGAATACTGCATCAACTATGAATTCTTCGATGCCATGCCCTATCCTTGGTTCATTGAATGGGACATCATATATCAACAGTAGAGTTATCCCCAGTTTCTTAGCTAGCCGCATGAGGAAATTACTTATAAACGCCCTTATTTTACTCTTGTCCATTAAATCAAGAATTATCGTTATCGAATCTATAACAATTCGTCTCGGTTTGAAAGCTGTAATTTCTTTCGCTAAGAGGTCTGTAAATGGTGTTAAGTCCCTCAGATCTGTGATAGATAATGGATTAATGTACTTGAATGAGCCCTTTTCCTCTAGAGCTTTGAAATCCATTCCTAGTCTCTTCATATATAGATAGAACTCGCTCTTGACCTCATTAAAATTAATATAGAGGCCATTTTCACCATTTTTAATACCATTATAAATGAATGTAGCTCCAAATATTGTTTTTCCGCTACCAGGATTCCCGCATAGTAAGACTACGTTTCCTCTGCCTAAACCACCGTCTAGAACATTATCTATAATAGGAAATCCAGTAGATACGCTCTCCAACTTGCTCAAAATGATCACCCATAAATTATGCCTCTAACAATTATGCTGAATAATTCCCTTAGCGCCGCTCTACAACTCACTTCATCTTCGCAATCCGTGAACCTATGTATTAGGGTTATAGGGATACTTACACCATATTTCTCAGACAATCTCAGGAAAACAGCTGAGATTAATTGGGACCAACCGTAATCTCCGAAAATATCTTTTAGAGCTTGCTTAGTTTTGAGCGGATCACTCACAAGATTTTCAATTATATCTATCCTTAAAGCGAGAATCAGGTTCATTATTTCTGG
>JALWRR010000002.1:0-18348 GCA_026993975.1 Promethearchaeati archaeon
ATTTCCAGCTGCATCCATCGCAATGAGTGTTAAGTAGTGTTCTCCAGTCTCTAACTCAATGCTAGCTCTCAGCGCTTTACCCTCATATTTAACTACTCCATCTAATTTCAGAGTGAAGTTTACGGGTGATTTATCGCTACTAGTCCACTTAACTATTATGCCTCCGGGTTCAAGTTCAGAGTTATTGCTTGGGTAAATGAACGATATCTCTGGTGGCACCGTATCCTTAATAATGCTTATTGAGTCTTTTGCTAGATCACCATACTTATCGCTAAACGCTACTATAGTTAAGTTATATAGACCATCAGCCCCTAAGCTCGCTTCATAACTGAAAGTATTCTTGCTTACTTCACCTATCATGCTTGAATTCATGTATAGCTTGAAGCTAGTTATTAGTGATTCATCACTAACACTCCAGTTAACTAGCACGGTTGATTGGTTTGTATAGGAGTTATCTATGGGTCTAGTTATTTGTATTGAGGGTTTCTGAACAGTTCTCAGCAATATATAACTATCATTAGTGTTCCCAGCCGCATCTATTGCCTTAACATCAATGATCCATTTTCCAGGATCTAGATTAACCACTACTCCGCTTCCACTAACCGATTTCAATAAGGTTGAGTTCGCATAGATTCTAAATGAGCATGGGCTAAAATCAGTAAAGCTCCATTTAATATTGATTGAGCCTGCTAATAGAACCGAATTATTTTCTGGTTCAGTGATACTTATTACGGGAGGAGTCACATCAATGGCAAAGAGCACTGAGAATGATACGTTAGTCCCCGTCGGAAATTCAGCTACTAGCGTAAAATTATACCATTTCCCATTGCTTAAATCACTTAATGTATAGGAAGTAGAAGTATTATCAACCTGGTCTAGGAAACTATCGTTTAAGTATACATAGTAACTACTAATTGCTGCATGAGCTTCCCACTTCACACTTATTGTTCTTGATGAGATGTATTGATTATTCTTTGGATAAGTAATCACAACTCCTGGGGAGGAAGCATCCCTAGGATCAGTATGATAAATCATTACCTCATCGTAATCTGTTAAACCATCGCCATCAGTATCGGGATTAAATGGATTTAAGTTGTGATCGTTCTCATAAGCATTACTTAATCCATCCCCATCACTATCAAATGGCTCATTACTACTCTGGTTCCAATCCCAAGCATAAACCTCTTTATAGAAACCCGCGATTTTCTTAGATTTAATGAGCAATGCTGCTTCACGATTGTTCGTTAATGCATTATCTGACCAATTAATGCTACCAACTAGAACGATCTCATCATCCACTATTATTCCCTTATTGTGAAGAAATAGAGGTTCAGTAGTCTCTGAGAATGCTGGTACTACGTGAAATCCTAGAGCAGTGAGATTATCGGCGATCTCGTCGTAATAGCTCCCAAAATCATCCTCAAGTATGATCTGAACAGTTACTCCTCTCTCCCTAGCTTTCTTGAGAGCATTAAGCAGTTCGTTAACCGTAGTTCCATTGCTTATGTATGCGAGTTCAAGCATAATGAAATGGGAAGCATTATTAATCAAGTTTAATATTGTTGAAGTTGAGTTGTCTGGAGAGAAAACAGCTTTAACATTAGCCTCGCTATCACTAATGTAATAATCTCTAAATGGTGCTGAATAAGACATATTGCCGTGACTAGGAGGCTCATCATAGTTAGAATCATAATTATAGGTAACTCCATTATTAAATTCCTGCTCGAAAATATTCTCGAAAATCCCAGCTATAGTTGAGTTATATACTATTGCGCAAAATCCCCTGCTAGCTGTATAATACGGTTTCTCCTCTATGTAGGTTGGATCAGCCGGATACTCGGTATCACCGAAGTTTTCGCTTGACACAAAAACAGCTATATTATCAACTATAACAACTTTAGCATGCACGTAACGAGAGGAATCATCGTATCGAACTTCGACGTTAAATCCCTCATCGCTAAGCGTAAGAAACATGTTCATTATCCATCTATTATATTCATCACCAGAACTACCGTAAACATTTCCCTCGAAAAATACTCTCACTCTAACACCCTTGCTTCTAACTGTTTGGTTTATTGCATCAAATATCTCTTTGCTCCAGAACTCGTATATCATTATGTCAATTGATTCATTAGCACTCTTTATTAGACCTATTAGTGCTTTGTATGAATTATCTGGTGTCACATAAGCCTCAACAAGATTAGAGATTTTCTGAGAAGTGGAAATTGTTTTTATTTCAGATTGAGGGGAATCAGGAGTTGAAGTTCCATAGATTTGTTCGCCACTCTTATTAATTGTTACGATAGGCGAGTTTATTGCTAGTATTGATGAAATCATTATACAAAGTATCAGTAAGGAAAGTTCTTTCCTCAATTTAGACCCCGGTTTGAATAAAAACATATACTTTGATCCTACAGTAATTTGGTGTACTAAAGAATTCATCTTTTTAAATATTGGCTAATTAATTCTCTTATTTCTGGTACGATATATCTCAAACATTTTTTGGCTGTGCGTGGAAGTTTGAATGAATCTCACAAAAAAACGTGAAAACAAAAACATAGTTCTAGGTAATGTCGAAAAATCAAAGACATTAGGTCTGTTAAGGCAGTAAAAAATGTCCTTTATCTGCCTTTACTTCTAGATTTTCGCATTTTGTTATGGAATAACTTTTATGCTTTTAATTAATTTGAAATCTTTATCAAATGAAGCTATTGTTTTGATTCCTTTTCTCATCATAACTGCTACTATTAAAGCGTCTGATGGTAATAAACCAAATCCTTCTATAATTTTTATGGACTTAAAGTAATCATCATCTATTATGGGTGTGACTCTTAACCCTCCTTTAAGCATCTTCTCAATGTATTTAATAAACAAATCGACTACTTGAATAATCTTTCCTCTGAAATCTATATCGTCTTTTAATTTATCTCTAATGGTCCAAATAGATGCCTTGCCTAGCAATTCTAAGCCCTTAGAGATAATTAACTTATAAGTGATCTCTTCTAAGATGTGAGGAGTAACGAAGCCTATATCTATTCCCTTCTCGACATTAATAAGGATTTCAGATGCTTTATCAGCTTCTTTTTCACCCAGAAATAAAGAGAGGAAAACAGAGCTATCTAAAAAGAACTCCAAATCAAAGCTCACCACCGAAACTTAAATAATTCATATATCTCCTCAACATCCTCTAGTTTGACACCCCTTATAATCCCCTTCATCTTTAGGGTCATTAAGTCTTCATCCTTACCATAAACACTTAACGCATCTCTAACAATATCTGATTTAGATTTACCAGTTTTCTCGGATAATAAATTCAGTTTCTCTCTCAACCCCTCATCTATCCTTACAAAAAACCCCTTCTTCGCTTTCAAATTAACCACCGATATACACTTATACATAAATGTATATCAATACTTTATTTAAAATTTTCAATAGAATCCAACTTGTCAGTTAGTTACTATATGAGAAAGAGATGATAAGTATCCTATAGAGAAAGCATAGTAGATCAATTATATCTAGTCTTACGCTCCCATGAAAAAAAGCTCAAAGAAATAAGATATAAAAAAATAATGAGTTTAGGGGGATATAACTGCGCTTATATACGCGTTTGTATCAAGTAGCGATTCAACAATCTTAGTGAAGATATCCATAATGAAGAATGGTAGGAAGCTCACGCATATTATAGCGATAACCAGAATTATCTCGCTTATAGCGATTGTTTTAGAGAACTCTTTAGCGTCTTTAGCATTCTCGGAAGGCTCTGAAACAAACCATATATTTCTAACTAATGAACCGAAATAATAGCCTAGAGATACAACAGCGTTGGTTGCTAGCGTTATAGCTATAATGTAACCAACAATATTCCCATCAAAGATAGCTAGTATTGCAGCCCAAATAACGAGGAATTTACTGTAGAACCCCGCTAATGGAGGTAGTCCAGCCAGCGATAAGCTACCCGTGACGAAGGTTAATCCAGATACTGGCATTTTCTTACCTATGCCTCTTAGCTTCTCTATCTCTCTTGTTTTAGCTTCAGTTATAAATGCTCCTGAATCCATGAATAGTAATGCTTTAGCTATAGCGTGATTTAGTATGTGGAATAATGCTGCAGCTATAGCTAGCTTGGTTCCTATAGCTATTCCAGCGAAAACGATTCCCATATTATAGATGCTTGAGTATGCCAGTGTTCTCTTTATATCCCTCTGAACAAGCGCTATGAAGTTCGGTATCGTAACAGTTAGTACAGCTATTCCAGCGAAGATGAGTGAGATATTCATGTTCCAGAAGTATCCCTGAACAGCGTTTTTACCATAGAACAGAATGAATAATGTCCTAAACATAGCGTATAATCCCGCCTTTATAACTACTCCAGATAGCATTGCGCTAATTCCGCTAGGTGCGGCTGGATGCGCATCTGGTAACCAGCTATGCATAGGGAATATTGCTGCTTTAACACCGAAACCAATCACGAATAATACTAGTATGGGATACAACTCGTAACTTAGTTGAGTATTACTCATGGTTCTCATTACTAAAGCCATGTTTAGTGTCCCAGTTAAACCATATACTAGAGCTAGACCATATAGTATTAGGGCGCTTCCAGCAGCACCCATTATAAAGTATTTCACCGCTGCTTCGATGGCTTCCTCATTCTTATAGAATGCTACAAGTATGTAAGCCGAGACACCAAGCATTTCATAGAAAACGAATAGTGTAAAGAAGTCACCCGCGTAAACAACACCGACCAAACTAGCAATTAGTATCGAGAGCAACATGAAGTAACTCCTGATACCTTCCCTCTCCATGTACCCAATACTATAAATCGATACGCATAAACCAATGAACGTGAATAACACTGCGAAGAATGCTGAGAATAAATCTATCTCAAGGCATGAACCTATAGGTGGTAGGTACGCATTATAGCTAGCTACTATTGGGATTCCTGTGTTTAATATAGTTATGAAGTTTCTGGCAGCGAAATAGGTTGCGATAAGTATGAATAGTGTATTAATTGACCCGAGTAATCCCTTACTCTCAGTGAATTTACCGATAATCGCTATTACTACTGCTGAAGCTATGGGCAGGATGATTGGAAGGAAGCCATATAATCCAGGTGTTAACTGTAAATTAAGCATATCAAGCACCTCCTCACATTAAAATTAATAATATTAGTGCGGTCAACAGAGCTATCAGCATGTAAAGTATATTGACGTTCGCTAAGCCAGTCTGTATCTTCCTAAGCTGGTTCGAGAATCCCCTAACACCATCAATAATCTTGTAGTACATTGCATTGAAGTACCATCTATTAATCAAGAATCTATAGATGCCCCTAAGTATTATGTTTCCCTCAACAATTCTTGCTGGATCAGCCTTCCTGGCTATAAACACGTAGTACGCTGGTAAGAAACCGATCAGTATTACCGCGATAGTTAATGGTAACAATGGTGAGATAAAAGTATGATATAGGTATTCACCAATAGAAGCAGCTAGATCACTTGAATCAATGATTCTCCCTTCAAGAATCTCCTGTAAAGGTTCAAAGAAGATCCCCGCAATAATAGTAACTAGAGCTAATGCTATTAGGGATACCTTCATTACTAAGGGTGCATCATGTAACTCATGCTCACTGGCCAGCTTCTTGATGTGATCGCTTTCCTCGCCATAAAAAACTAGCCCAATCATTCTAAATGAGTAGAAAACCGTTATGATAGCTGTAATAACCAGGACAATAAATAATACTTGTGTTTTTGGATTCTGGAAAGCTACATGAATAATGGCATCCTTACTGAAGAATCCAGCGAACGGCGGTACACCTGAGAGAGATAAAGCACCAATCAGCATTGTGTAGAATGTTACGGGCATATATTTCTTCAAACCACCCATCTCATAGACATACTTAGTGTGTACTGTATGCAATATCGCACCAGCACACAGGAATAATAGAGCCTTAAATACAGCGTGAGCCAAAATATGTAGTGATCCAGCTAAGAAAGCTTCCTGATACATTAATAATCCAGCGATACCGAATGCCGCGAAAATGTAACCAAGCTGACTTATAGTTGAGTAAGCAAGTATCTTCTTTAATTCTTTTGCAACCATGCCTTGTGTACCAGCTAGAAATGCTGTGAATGTCCCGATATATGCAGCTATAAGGAAGAATACATCTATCCCAGCTGGAAGTGTTTGATTATATAAGTGTACTCCCTCGTAAATCAAGACATAGAATCTCCCAACGAAATAAGCCCCAGCCTTAACCATAGTAGCAGCATGTATTAACGCACTAACAGTTGTTGGACCAGCCATAGCCTCAGGTAACCATTCTTGATAAGGGAACTGAGCGCTTTTACCTAGGGGACCTGAGAGCAACATTATGCTGAATATTGGTAATATACCTAACCTAACTAACTCATTTATCCAACTCAAGTTCTCGCTTAACGCGATGAAATCAAATGTTGGTTCACCCATAGAGAGCATTGTTACGTATCCCACGATCGCTATAGCTACTAGGAAGAATGCATCAGCAAAACTCGTTGTTAGTAATGCTTTTAATCCGCAATGTGCGTTATATTCACCCTCAGTCTTAAACCTTGGGTCCGGACTAGGCGCTCTCGATTTATACCAGAAGCTTATGAGAGCCCAGCTACATAGACCAACCATCTCCCAAGTAATGAACATTTCAAGTAGATTGCTTGATAGTACAAGTAGTAGCATTGAGCTAACGAATAGATTCATCAGGAACCAGTATCTACCGATGTCGGGTTCCTTATCCATGTAACCAACGCTAAAAATGAATATCCAGAATGAAACAAATGCAACTACATTAGCCATGAAGATGCTGAGTGGATCAAAGAGAACACCAAACTTTATGTCTACCCCAATAATATGCTTTAACGGAATCCAGGTCATTGTCCTTGAGAATGGTATCACGCCGAGAACTTCGTTTCCGGGATAATAAGATACTTTGCCTCTTATTAGGTCTACTAGCATAGTGAAAGCAATTATCATTGATATACCCATAGATGTGATTGATACTGCATGTGTCAATTTCCTTGATATATGCGCGATTATTGGTGATAATAACGCTGCTATAACAGGTACGAGCCAAATAAGTATCTCTCCATAAATTATCATGCTTCTCACCACCTAAGCTTTCTAAGCTTCCTAATATCTCTTGTCCCGAACTTATTGAATATCAGAATCACAAAAGCTATCGCTAAAGCAGCAACTATCGATGCTATACCCATAGAGATGATAACGATACTTCTAATCAATGGATCAACAACACCATTTCCGATCCAGTAACCAAGTATAACGAAAGCCATGTTTGCTCCAGTGATCATTAATTCTATAGCGAGAATTATCCTCAATATATTCCTCTTTACACTCAATATATAGAACCCAACAGCTAGGAGGGAGATGCTTAAAGCGAAATATACTTGAATAGGCAGACTTGTCACTCCTTCTTCACCTCCCTCTTAAAGAAATGGGATAAACCAGCAGCGATCCCTATTACTAGCACTCCCTGGATCAAAATATCTATGCCACGATAATTCCATAGATAATTAGACAGTGCAATCTCAAGCCCCTTCTCTACTTCACTCACCCTACTTAAAACACTCGTGATAGCATCACTTGTGATTCCGGGAGAATAGGGATAACCATACAGCACTACCCAAGCAACAATAAACGCTGTTACCCCGACTCCTAAGAGACCTAGAAGCATCTTTAAATCGGCTTTCTCCTCAGGTAACTCTGGCTTAGTTATACTCATCGCTAAAAGCAATAGGCCAGTTACGGCGCCAGTATAGATAGCTATTTGGGAACCAGCGAGGTAAGGAGCCCCTAGATACAAGTACAAAATAGCTACTAGAACGCTAAATAGAATGAATCCTCCAACTGCCCTGGATATTGGCCTTGCCTCAGCTACATAGATAGCTGAAGTGAAAATACCGATAATTAACCCTAATTCAATTATCAAATCGAATGGAATCTGCATTAAAAACACCTCAAAGCGTGATAATTAATCGCACGAATAAAGCAAGTATTAACTGAAGGAAGCTGAGAGGAACCATGTATCTCCAGAAAATCCTCAAAACTTGATCAACTCTCAGTCTAGCCATTATGCCCTCAATTAACGAGATCACGAACACAACTAGTATTAGCTTGATAAAGAACCATACAAAGTACATTGCAGAACCCAGAGTATCGAGTAGTGGGCCGTATCCAGCACCGAGATAAAGAGCAACGCATAAAGCAGCGGCAAATAGTGTTTCAAGGTTCATTGTTAAGCGATAAAACGCTAGTCGTCTCCCACTTAACTCGACTTGCCAACCGCCAGCTATCTCCGTCTCCGCCTCAGCAATATCGAATGGTACTTTCTCTACTTTAGCTATAAGACTAATTAGTAGCAAGATGAAGCCTAGGGGAGCGAAAACTATGATTGGAATACCGTTTTCCTGGAACTTAACTATCTCAGCTATGCTTGCTGAACCACTAATTATAGCTGGCACTGCTACAGATACAGCGAAAGGTATCTCGAACGATAAGAATAATTCCCCGAATCTAGCGGCCCCTACATTAGAGTATGGTCCTGGATTTATGTAACCTGTCATAACTATTAATGCTCCTATCGACGCTGAGAGACCAATAATGTATATTAGATCAGCTGGATACGAAATTAATGGATCTGGTGTAAAGATCGGTATGAACATTAGAACGAAGGTCGCTAGTGAAGCAAGGAGTATCGGTATAATCGTTAACAATAATTCATCAGCTCCAATCGGAACAATATCTTCTTTTGACATCAACTTAAGAAAATCAGCTAATGGTTGAAGTAATCCCCGTGGACCAGCAAAAAAGGGACCAATTCTGCTCTGTATCCTAGCAACAATCTTCCTCTCAATCCACTCTATAAGAAACGAGAAGAATATGAATAGAGCCGATAATGCGAATGCATAGATAAGTAAGATCATGCCTCACCACCTACTACTCAACTGGAGCTATAATCAATGCTACTAACAAGAGAAAAACGTAAATTATCGGTAGAATCAATGAGTATCCCGCTGAGATAGCTAAAATAGTAAAGATGGTAGCGGTTTCGTAAGCAGAGAACAAAGCTACATAGTAAATCCATTTAATCCTATAAGGTATTCTCATAGGATGATACTTCTCGCCACTAGTAAAAGGCATTAACGCTTCCCGCGCCTTCTCCCTCTTCCTAGTGCCCATAAAGAACAGTATAGTAAAGAATATCAATGTACCTATAAAGGTTAACGCGATATCCCAAAACGTTACCATAGTGCTCACTTACCATACATATACAATTATTCAAAGGATTAATTAACTCACAGCGAAACTAATATATTCCATATATATCTTATAAACAATATATAAATACAATAAAAACATTTCTTTCTCAATTCAAATGCATTATTCCTGCATCTAGAAGAATTTATAGCATAATAACACTTTTATATCTTTAGATCAAGTTAAAATATATACTGAATATGCATATTAGCTTAATTAATATATAGATAATTCGAGTATATGATTAAACCAGTAATGAATGGTAGATTAGTATGGGGTTAATATCTAAACTTAAGAGATGGGCGTTCAAGAGATCCCTATGGGTATTCCACATGAATACTGGTAGCTGTAATGGTTGTGATATAGAGATTCTTGATGTATTAACCCCTAGGTATGATGCTGAGCGTTTTGGTATCAAGCTGGTTGGTTCTCCTAGGCATGCTGACGTATTAATGGTGACTGGGCCTATAACAAGGAAGTCTCTGGAGAGGGTTAAACGGGTATATGAGCAGATGCCTGATCCGAAATACGTGATTGTCGTTGGGACGTGTGGGAGTACTGGTGGATTGTTTCAGGGATCATACAATACTTTAGGATCCGTTGATAAGCTTCTTCCTGTGGATGCATATGTTATTGGTTGTCCAGCTAAACCTGAAGCTATTGTGGATGCTGTAGCGAAATTAATTGAGAAGATAGAGAGGGGTAAGTCATGAGTTTAATGGATGAGTTAAGAGCTAGGTTGGGGGATCTAGCTAGGGAAATTAATGTGGATAAGAATAATAAGGTATGGATCATAGTTGATCTAGATAAGTTGAAGAATGCGCTTAGTTTACTGAGGGAAGATGGTTTCGATCACTTGTCAACAATCACTGGTTATGATGATGGGGAGAAGATTCATTTAATATATCACTTAATCAGATTTAATGACAGGAATTCTGAGGATGTTAACGTGATTACTTTCACTGATAGGGATAAATCAATAGCTCCATCGATCTTAGATATATATCCAAGTGCGCTTGTTTATGAACGAGAAGTATTCGATTTACTGGGCGTGCGTTTTGAGGGCCATAAGGGATTAAAGAGATTGCTACTTCCAGAAGATGTCCCAGAGGATTTCCACCCATTAAGAAAAGATTTCAAGATTAACGCTGAGAGGTGAATGCAAAATGAGTGTAAAGATACCTATAGGCCCTATCCACCCAATGCTTAAGGAACCAATTAACTTCACATTCTATGTTGAAGGAGAAACTATCGTTGATGCGGAACCAAACATAGGGTTCGTTCATAGAGGTATAGAGAAGCTAACTGAGAACAAGACATGGTTCCAGAATCTATACCTACTAGAAAAAGTTTGTGGTATATGTTCCTCATCGCATCAAGGTTGCTATGCTCAAGGAGCAGAAATGATTTTTGAAGCTAATGTACCAGAAAAAGCACTATATATAAGGACTCTCATGTGGGAGTTAGAGCGATTGCATAGTCACTTACTATGGCTTGGAGTTATAATGCATGAGATTGGTTTCGATACATTGTTTATGTATACTTGGAGAGATCGTGAAGCTGTCATGGATCTTGTTGAGATGATTAGTGGGCGTAGAGTAGGTTACTCTATAAACACGATAGGTGGTGTTAGGAGAGATATAGATTATAGAATGCTATCTAAAGCTCTTGATGTAGCTAATTTCATTGCTTCAAGAGCTGAATTCTACGAGAGAGTTGTTTTAAGGGAGAGAACTATTCTAGATAGGACGGATGGAGTTGGGGTATTGAGTAAAGTAGATGCGATTAGATTAAATACTGTTGGGCCAACAGCTAGAGCTTCTGGAGTGAAGAGAGATATTAGGTATAATTTACCGTACGCGATTTATGATGAGACTCCATTCGATATCGTGACAGACGATGGATGCGATGTATTATCTAGGATAATAGTAAGGATAAGGGAAATGATTGTTAGTGCAGAGATTATAAAGTGGATAGTTTTCAACATGCCTAAGAACGGGCCAATAGCTGCGAAAATTACTCATTTCACTAAACCACCAGAGAATGAAGCAATCTCGAGGGTTGAGGCTCCAAGAGGAGAATTATTCTATTACATTAAATCTAATGGTAGTCTAAAGCCGGAGAGAGTTAAGATCAGGACTCCGACATTAGCTAATATAGTATCTGTAATACACATGGTTAAGGGGCATTATATTGCGGATATCCCTCCAATTGTCGCTGGTATAGATCCATGTATGAGCTGTATGGATAGAGTCGCTATAATCGATGTTAGGAATGATAAAAAGAGTTTGTTTAATCATGACCAATTAGTTAGGTACGCGATTAAATGGTATAAGAAGAATTATAGGTGGTTGAGGGAGGAGAGGAGATAGATATGCCATGGGGTATAGTCTTAAAAGAAGCGCTTAGAAATCTCTTTAAGAAACCTGTCACTATTAATTATCCCGTAGTTAATGTTGAGGCACCAGAAGGTTTCAGGGGTCTATTAAGTTTCAACATAAGTAAGTGTCTTGGGTGCGGTAATTGCGCACGTGTCTGCCCAACTAACACGATAACTATGGTTCCTTCAGATAAAACTAGGTTAAAGAGAGCCCCGAGATTTGAGTTAGCTAAATGTGTATTTTGTGGTTCATGCGTAGAGGTATGTCCTACGAAAGCTATAAGTTTCACTAGGAATTATCATACTGCTGTGTTAAAGAAAGATGAGTTAGTTATTAATCCATAATTTTAATATTTTTTAAGAAGAGTGCTTAAGGAATTAATTACCTTCTCTATTGATCTAGATACTTCCTCACTTAAGTCTAAGCCAATACCCCGCCTCTTGACTTGAATCCCTATGAAAATTATTTTCTTACCGCTACTCCTCAAGATTTCTAAAAGTAGTTTTAGAGGGAATCTATGAGTAGATAACTCTTCGCCTATTATCTCTTCAATATCAACAAAATATATCTCCCCTGGTTTCTTACCAGCGTCGATAGCGTCAATAAAAATAATGTGAGAGTATTCTTTCCGCAATAACTTCATTAAATATGCTTCAGGGGATTGATAAGTAACATAGATATCAGCTTTAATATTACCTAAGCTAGCTAGCTTCTCACCAATTAAGACCCCTGCCGCATCATCTCCACTTAACTCATTACCCATAGCAACTATAGCTATGTTGCTTGCTGAACTAATTAAATCCCTTAACTTAGTAATATCGAAGGGCTCCACTTTTATACACCAACTATCGACGTCTCGCAGCAAGAGTAATTATGTAAATTATAGTTGCAATTAAACCAGCTATCGCGCTAGGAGCTACATTCAATACTAATGATACTGCTAACCCAAGTAATCCGCTAATAAGAGCGAACACTAGGGATAGTATCATTACGTTTGAGGTATTACTGGCTATATTATTCGCAGCTGCAGCGGGAATTATTAACATTACGTACACGAGGATCGCGCCAACACCCTTTAGCAACACTACAACCGATAAAGCTGTTAAAACTAGTAGCAAGTAATTATACAGCATTACTCTCAAACCTAACGCGTATGCACCTTCCTCATCGAAAGATATGAATACGAATTCTCTGTAAAAAAGCGTGACCAGGAAAACAGTTACACTAGATATAATTATTAATAACACTAAGTCAACAGAGGTTAACAATAATAAATCACCCATAATTAGACCCCACGCTTGAACAGCATACTCCCTTATCATAGAGATAAAAAGTATTGCTAGGCTCATAGCTAGAGCGAATGATATACCAATTATTATATCGATTTTCTCCCTTGAATCTCTACTACTGAAATATCCAATGCCTAGCGCCATAGCTAAACCAAACAAAGCAGCGCCTAGAATTGGATTCATACCAGGTATGATCCCGTAATAATCCAGAAAGATAGCTAATGCCGCCCCAGCTAAAGCTCCATGAGCTATCCCAGCCACTAGGAATGATTGACCACGGAATATTGTTAAGCTACCTATGGATGACGAAACGAAAGCTATAAGGATTACAGCGATTATCGCTCTCATAATGAATGGATTACTTAATATCTCAAGCATGTCTATCACCTATTATAGCGTAGCATGCTTCACCACGAACAATAACGTGAACCTTTATTCCATATGCCCTCGATAAATTCTCCTCAGTTAAAACGCTTCTTGGCTTACCAAAAGCTATCATTTTCTTATTCAATAATAATACATAATCAACATGCTCTACAATTGGATTAATGTCATGAGCCACTATTATTATTGATATTCCCTTCTTCTTTAGGGAGGATAGAAAACTCATTATCTCTCTCTGGGAAACAGTATCTACCCCGGAGAATGGTTCATCTAAGATTAATAGTTTTGGCTTCAGCACGATCGCCCGCGCAATCAAGACCTTCTGCTTTTGTCCTCCAGATAACTCATTAAACCTCTTGTTCCAAGCGCTCTTAGGTAAAAGAACTTTTTCCAAAGCATCCTTAACCTCAAGCATATCTCTCTTAGTTGGGATTGATAATGGGCCTGTCTTAACCATCTTAGCTAATAGCACTACGTCTCTGGCTCTTAAAGGAATATGCTCTGTAACTTTTTCTCTCTGAGGTACGTAACCAATGAGATTTCTTATCTTTTTCTCGTGTTCTCGTACGTTTAAGCCGAAAACAAAGATGTCTCCTTTATAGAAATCAACTAGATGCAAGATGGATTTAACTAGGGTTGTTTTACCAGCTCCATTAGGGCCCATTATAACTGTGATTGATGGGTGAGGGACTGAAAACGACACATTCTCCAGAGCTAAATAATCATTATACTTAACATGTAAGTTATTAACCATAACAGCTAGTTTCTCATTCAAGCCAAACCGCCTCCGCTCTCCTCTTGTAGAGAAAGATAACTACACTCTCCACGATTACTATAAGAAACAGTATGCTCACACTTATCAGATACCAGATAAATAAATCATTCTCGCCGCTTGATGCACCAATATTATTCGCATTAGATAATGCTCCAGCATTATAAGTCATTAAAGCAAAGTAATCCCTTAACCCATACATCGAGAAGATACGAACATAGATTACTGGTAACCCAGTATCTCTAGATAGCTGCCGTGATATCTCTCCCGGCTTACCATCACGCAGTGATTCAGGACAAAGAATTAGTTTAATTAAACCTTCATGAGTCTCTCGATATATCTGGTCTAACTCACTTGAGTTAACAAAGCTTCCCGGCCCTTTCAGGAGTGATGCTTTTATTTCTAATCCAAAAGCTAGAGCTAAGTAAGCTGCTCCTGGCACAGCGATTATAGCGCCCCGCCCATAGAGATTATTGTCGAGCGAAGTTTTATAGAGTAGGCTCTTTAGGCTATATATCTTATCAGCGAAGGTCTCTAAGTTACTATCATATACATCTCTGTGCACAGGATCTAGTAATACTAATTTATCATGAATAGCTTTAGCAATAGCTAAGGCATTATCTGGATATATCCAGTACCCATGATAATTCTTTCCAAAGCCAGTCAAACTCATTATAGTTAGGTTATATTTCTTGTAATCATCGATATCTACGGTGGCACCACTATAGTGGTTCAACATATTTTTCTCCAATGTAAAGAACTTACTATCAGCTAGTACAAGTAGATCAGCTGACTGAATCTTATCTATGTCCCCTGGAGCTAGAGAGTAATCATGAGGATCTGCTCCTTCTGGCAAAATATAATCAGCATCAATAAATCCATCTCCAATGTACTCCGCGATACTAGCGTATAATTCTAGAGTCGAAACAACCTTTATTTTTTCCTTATCTGAATGCACAGCGATGGATTTATTATTCATGGCTGGGAAGACCAGCATAGCTATGATAAGGAGTACTAGCGCCTTATTTCTCAAGATTATCACCTCGCCTCATCACAATCCTTTAATTCAGGAATGGGTTTACCGTGGGGACAACAAGCTGGACAACCAACATTCTCATAAATCTTCTCAACTACGGTAACAGGAACATTATTCTCGATCTTGCTAGCTAATTCACATGCATCATCAACCTCCAAATCGAGAAATTTAACAAGGAAAGTCTCTATTATTCTATGGTTCCTTATCAATCTCTTCGCTATACAGCGACCACGATCAGATAAACGGAAACCCTTCCTAGGTATGTGTTGAAGAAAACCCTTATTAGTTAGCTTCACCAAGTACTCGTAAGCTGTAGCTCTAGTCACGTTTAATCTATCCGCTATATCCTTCGGACCTACAATTAGTACACCATTGATTTCGAGATCATATATCTCTCTCAAATAGCGCCTTTCTGTATCTGGTATAACTGAAATCAAGTTAGATACCTCCTAATTCAGTTAGGTTAAACCTAACCATAGTAAGAGTAATTGAAGAGAGTGAAAAAGTATTTAAACATTATTCCTGGAACCTCCCAGTTTATTCTCGTAATAGGTCTAAAATGCTTATACGTATGGTGATAAGCTAATTAGTTGTGGTGGTAAGACTAAGCCTAGTAAATAAAATGTTATCACGAGGAGCAAAGAAATGATTAATCCGATGTAATCTCTTTTCTGGAATCTCAAGTTGGTTAATATGGTTCTGTTCTCGGGAGGCACACCATATATCTCTAGAACCTCAGCCACTCTATTCGCTCTATTTAGTATAGATATCATTAATGGTAGCATCATGGAACTTATGTATCCTGTAATTCTCTTAACTAGACCTATCCTGGTGATTCCCCTCAGTAATTGAGCCTGGTATATTCGTTTTATCTCATTCGCTACCAGTGGAATGAATGTGATTGTTAATGTGAATGATATTATTAGGGATGATGGTAAATGAATGCTGAGCAAGAAATCTTCTAACTCCTCTGGGGTTGTTGTAGAGAAGAATATCATTATATTAATAATTATTATAAGGATTCTGAATGTTAACAGTGATGACAAGTATAATCCCTCTAGAGACAGGAATCGATCAATCAACCATATTTCAGAGGGATACGCTACTGAGTATAGAAACCAGTTAAGCAGGAAAAGAATGATTGTCGTTATGGTAAGTGTTTTCCCTACTCCTCTTTGTTTCCATGACTTGCTTACATAAAATGATGCTAGTGAGATCCCCATTATAATTAATGCCGACCAAACATTGAACCATGATGATACTATCATTACGAGAACGTAAATCAGTTTGACTAAGGGGTGTAATCTATGGTAAATAGTGTTTTCCGGTATATACTCAAAGAAGCTCATGGAGCATGCGCCTCGCTAATATAAGTTAGAGCGTCCCTGAAATCCACTATCTCTCTGTACCCAATTGAGCTAAATATGTCGCATATAGCTGGCTTAATTAACTTAGCTTCCAGTATCTTATCACTAGCTAGAACGCTTCTCTTATCGCCCTCTAACCAAAGTTCACCATTATTCAGTACTATTATTCTATCTATATTTGAGCTAGAGACGAGTTCAATATCATGTGTAATCAATATGATTGATTTACCATCTCTCTTTATTCGATTTATTAGGTCTATTAACTCTGTCTTTCGTCCCCAATCCAAACCTCTAGTCGGTTCATCAAAAATATATACAACGGGGTCTAGGGCATAGATAGATGCAAGAATTGTTCTTAATTTCTCTCCGCCAGACACTGAGTAGGGACTCTTATAAAGAATGTTCTCTATCCCGAACTTCTTAGCAATCTCCCTAACCAACATATCTAATTTCTGTTTATTTATCCCCCTTAATCTCAGGGGGAAAGCTATCTCATCATATATTGTCTGGTTAAAAATCAATTCCTCTGGATTTTGAGGAGCATAAGCTACATAACCAATTAATTCCTTAAAACTTGGATTAATCAATTTCTTTTCTGGGTAAATAACTTGACCCTTATTAGGTTTCAGTAAACCTATCATTAACTTAGCTAAAGTGGTTTTTCCTGATCCATTATGCCCCATCACCACAAGGAACTCTCCCCTAAACACATTAAGATTAATGTTCTTTAGAACCCACTTTTTATCATTATACTTGAAGGATAAGTCCCGTATCCTTAAGACCGGCTCCCCACTTTTCCCAGAGGTATTAATGTTGCTTAATCTCTTAGGCTTCACTCTAGTGCTTAGAACTCGTATTATTTCCTCTCTGCTCGGCTTCTCCTCTAGACCGAGAGCTCTAGCTAAGTTAATAATTGTTGGAACCTTAATACCAGAATGCCATACTGACTCATTATAGAAAACATCTCTTACTGGTCCCTTAATTATTATGGATCCATTATCTAGAATCAAGGCTTCATCCACGTAATCATATAATTCATCAACCCTATGTTCTGATATAACTACTGTTAAATCTAGATCCTTGGTTATATTCTTGAGAACTTCAATAAATTTCTGCGCGCTTAAGGGATCAAGTTGGGAAGTTGGTTCATCTAAGAGAAGTAATTGTGGTTCAATAGCTAGAGCAGAAGCAAGCGCGATTTTTTGTTTTTGACCAGCGCTTAGAGAGTTAACCTCCTTATCAAAGAAGAACTCCATTTCAACCAGTTTTAGAGCCCACCTAACCTTCCTAAGTATGACTTCCCTAGGGTAACCTAGATTAGCTAAACCGAAAGCGACTGAACGCCATACTTTTCTTGATAATAATTGATCTTCTGGAAACTGCATGACGGTTGATATTCCTAGCTTAAAGCGTTCAGAAGCAGTTAATGAGGTCACGTCTTCATCAAAGAAATAGACTTCTCCAAAAAATTTACCGAGATAAAAATGAGGAATTAAACCATTAATTACTTTTATTAAGCTTGTTTTACCGCTTCCAGATCTACCAGTTATGAGCGTGACGCTTCGCTTTTGGAGAGATAGATCAATATTGGATAGGGCTGGTCTTGTCCTTCCCTTATATGTGAAAGAGATGCTTTTGAGTTCTATCGCCTTAACCAATCTGGAACCCACTCAGGAGGAAGTTTAGCTGTAACCAAGATTGCTCCAGCAACATTAATGAGTCCCTGAATAATATTAAAGACGAATGTTAATAATAGTAATAAAGTTACTGTATATCCATAAAAACTAGCTATCTGATCCAATGGGCCCCAGAA
>JALWRR010000002.1:18358-32787 GCA_026993975.1 Promethearchaeati archaeon
CCCAGAAAATTACTAGTAAATAATAGTTAGCTATAGTTAAAGCAATACTCCTAACTATTACGGAAACTACTCCGATTCCCCAGAGATACCTCATTGATTTCCCTGTGTCTGAGTACTTCTCTAGAGTTCCCTTAAGGAATCTAATTAAGAGAGCTATTGTTAACCCATTAACAAATAATGCTAGGAACTTGAATAATGCCCCTAACGGATTTCTAATCGCGACTACTAAAGTAATTATTATAACTGAGACCAATGTTGGTGTCACACCGAACATTATCGATATCATGTACACAGGTATCTCAGTCACATCAAACTTTAAGTATGGTAAGTAGACGAAGGGGTATTCAACACCAATAAGCATTAAAACAGCGGATAGAGCGGTGAGAATCGAGATATTAGCTATATCTCGCGAGGTCAACTTCACTAAATCACACCCAGTAAATGTATTATTTCTTTTCCCTCACATATTAAATTAATTTATCTTGTATATATAGTAGGGACTAGATATTTTCGAAGGAGAAAGTGGTTAGCTAAATTACTGATCCCTATATATTGAGATGAGAACGCTTTTTTAATTAAATAGTATCTGGTCTAAGACTACTTGATTGCTATCAAAATGAAAGCGTTATTCAAGAGAAATTTCTTTACAAGTATTTTTTGGAAACCTATCCTAGCGATATCAGCGATATAATGCTCAATGGGTTTCATCCGCGCTATACTAGCTATTAATCCCGCTAGGATATTTCTCTTAGAGTTAAGTAGGAGCGAGAGTAGTTTACCTATAATCATTATATAGATCAGAAATAAGCGAGTGGATAATGTTCCAGAGTTATTTGTATCAACAATAACTAGTTTTCCCCCAGAACGAAGAACTCTAAAAGCTTCAGATATGAAAGCTAACTTATTAAAGAAATCTCGGAATGAGAACACGCAATAAATAATATCAACGGAATCTTCGCGCAGGGGTAGTTTCTCAGCTAATCCGATCAAGTGATTCGCGAACGGATATCTGCTGAATGAGTAAAAGATCATTGATGGTGAAGGATCAATAGCGATTATAGTCTTATTTTTGACTTTCCTTAATTTCTTAAGGAAAGTTCCTGGGCCACTTCCAACCTCAACAATAACTCTAGCGTTAAGTGCTTCTCTAACAGCAAGAAAACGCAGTAGGTTTATTGTGAAGAAAGAAACTATGTTGTTTCCTATTTCATAAACTCTTTTAAGCTTATCGATATCCCTAATGATCCGCAGCCAAATAGGACTTGGTAAATCAGTGAAGGTCTGTGAGCTCTGCGCTTTACCCATACCTCATCATAGCCTCAACCATGTATCTAGGAACGAAACTTATGAATGCTTTGAACTCTGTTTCAGGGAAGAATCTCAGAGTCTTATTAATCTCCATTAACTTACTGTTAAGCAAGTTATATAACTTGCTCTCTAGATTTATCTCCTTAGCTAGAGCAATGATTCTCTCAGCATCATTAATCTTCCATAACTCCTCCGCTTCGGAATCTCCAAGCTTACTGAAATGTATGATAGCTAACTTAACAGGTTTCAAATCTATTGTCTCGCCATCATTAGTCAATGTTCTTAAATCAAAGATATCATCAGCTATCTGATAAGCCTCCCCAAGCAACAAGCCATACCTGTAAGCATGGCTCTTATATAACTCGTTATCAGAAGCTAGAGCCCCAAGCTCAGTAGCTCCAGCGAATAACTCACCAGTCTTTAATTTAAGTACCTCAGTATAAACCTCATGTTTCGGCCCGGGGTAACTAAAGGGCAGTGCTTCTAACAGAATTCCAAGCGTAGTTCTATAGATGGATCTACTGATTATAGCCAGCGCTTTCTCAGATATCTTAGATATCCTCGCACCAGCGTAAGTAAATATGAAGTCTCCCGTTATTATTGCTTTATGGATATCATATATCTTCCATAAACTATATTTACCTCTCCTAAAGAGATGTTGATCCAGGACGTCATCATGAAGAAGTGTAGCTGCATGAGTAAACTCGATGCTGGCTGCGAACTCAGTTGCTTTATCGAAATCTCCCCTCAATGCATCGCAAATCATTAATGTGAGGACGCCTCTAAATCTCTTCCCATTCCTTAATGCTTCATAAACAAGCTTTTTTAGGAAAGGCATGTCCTCTATCCATTCACGGATCTTCTCATCTATGATTTTTTTCTTATCTTCATAGTATAGCTTTAAGTCATTTATTAGCTTCCAATCTGTCTCCATTATTTTTTACCATCTATAAATCCAAGACAAAAAGATCTAAAACTAGAGAAAGAAATAATGAAAAAGTATGTAATAATTTTTCGTTAAAAAATGTTTACGGCGAAATAGATTTAAGGAAGTGAATTAAGGGGTCTGAGAAGATACCTAGAACTATAATAGCTAAACCAGTTAGAACAATTGGTATCAGGTAAATAGACGGCACCTTGACTTCTACCTCACTAACCTTACCCTCCTCGAAGAACAAGTACTTTAGAATCCTCATATAATAGTATAGAGAGATAGCGCTATTTATGACAGCGATCAAGGCAAGCCAAACAAAACCATTCTCTACGACACCAAGGAACAATAAGTACTTACTCACGAACCCTGCTAGTGGAGGTATTCCAGCTAGAGAAAATAAATCAATTGCCAGGAAGAATGATGCTAGCTTATATTTCTTTCCTAAACCAGCGTAATCAGTTATCAAGTCACTACCAGCTATAAAAGCGAAGTAAGCAGCAGCTATGAATGCAAGAATCTTCATTATAGCGTGCGTAAGTATGTGGAATAATCCTCCAGCGATCAAATTAGCTGATGGACCAAACGCTCCAAACAACAGAATTATGTATCCAGCGTGAGCAATGCTGCTCCAAGCGAGAAGTCTTTTCATCTTTGTTTGCGCTAAAGCAGCTAAGTTACCGTAAGTCATTGTGATTATAGCTAGGACAGCGAATAGTGGTTGCCATATATTGCTCACGGGGCCTAAACCACGATAGAATAATCTCAAGCCAACTGCAAACGCCATTGTCTTAGAAGCTGCAGCTAGGAATGAGGTAATTGAATATGGGGCTCCCTCGTAAGTATCTGGGATCCATACATGGAATGGAACTATAGCCATTTTGAATCCTAAACCAGATATCAGTAGGATTATTCCAGTAACTAGTAAGTTATAATCATACATCCCTGTGGAAAGTACAGCGTTTATTCTTGTTAGATCTAAGCTACCAGTTGCACCGAAAATGAATGATATACCAAATAAGGTTAAACCGAATCCTATTGAACCAACAATGAAGAATTTCATAGCTGCTTCCATAACTACTGGGTCTCTTCTTCTCGTAGCTATCACAGCATATGATGATAAACCAGCGAGCTCCCATCCAACCACGATATAGATTATGTTCAGTGATGATACAGCCACGATCATACCGATGTTAGCTGCTAGAATTAAGGAAGCTGCTAGCTCGTACCTTGGAACATCGCTTAGCTCCCTATGCAGGGATATCAGGATTAGGAATGAGGTACCAAGGAATATTAGTGATATGAATCTAGAGAAGTCATCGAATATTGTGTACCCAGATTGACTCACTGGGAGGTCAATGAGGTAAGCTATAGCAATCGCTATAACTAATTCCGATACCCCAGTTATTAACACTCTACTTCTCTTACCTATAGCTATTGACGCGATAATCCCCATGACGATAATGAGGATCACTGTATAAATCCCTGGGAAGTACGGTATTTCAGGAAGCAATTAATGCACCTCCAAAAAATTTATGAAGATAAGTATTGAGCTATCACCGCTGCAGGGTTCTTAATGAAAGTCATTAGCAATGGAGGATAAATACCCAGAAGAACAATTAGTATCGTTAGGAAAGAGAACACAACTATCTCAGGAACACACAAATCATGCACATCAGCTTCCTCCTTCTGAGGACCGAAAACAATCCTCTGAACAGCCCACAGTATGTATGCAGCGTTTAGCACAGCGCCAAAAACAACGATAGCTATCGAGAAGCCCCAGGTATAGAATGCTCCTAGAATAGCTAGGAACTCAGCTACGAATGCAGCTAACCCAGGTAAACCAAGACCAGCGAAACCACCTATAACAAAGAATGCTGAAGTAAGCGGCATTTTTCGAGTTAAACCAGCTATATCAGGTATCATCCTTGAATGCACGTGATGCTTATAGACCCCAGCTATAAGGAATAATAACCCATTAATAAGACCATGAGCAAACATCATGTAAATTGCTCCCGCAACACCAATAACATTACCTGTAACAGATCCAAGAACAACAATACCCATGTGAGCTATACTGGAGTAAGCTATAAGCCTCTTGATGTCTAGTTGCCACATAGCTACGAAACCAGCATAGAAAATATTGAGCACACCTATCAAAGCAAGGTACCATGCTAACATCTTAGCTGCAGCAGGGAACATTGGTAAAGCTATCCTCAATATACCGTAACCACCCATCTTCAAGAGTACTCCAGCCAGAATTACTGATATTGGGGATGGAGCCTCCACGTGAGCGTCCGGTAACCACGTGTGGAACGGAACTATAGGTACTTTTATCCCGAATCCAAGGAATAGCGCTATGAATAGATATATCTGTAGTCCTAGCGCGAATTGACCACCAGTCCTAACCATGTCAAATAAGTTGAATGAGTATGCTCCAACAACCGAAGGTGTATGCCAATAGACATAGAAGAATGATATTAGCATTATCACGCTACCAACATGAGTATAGATGAAGAACTTTATTGCTGCATACTTCCTTCTCGGTCCACCCCAGATAGCTATCAAGAAGTACATTGGAACTAAAACGAGTTCCCAGAAGACGTAGAAGAGGAATAGATCGAATGAGACGAATACACCTATGAGGGATGTTTCAAGCAAGAGGAATAAAGCATAATATAAGTGCTCTGAATCATGAATATGATTGCTAGCTACCACAGCTGATAATGAGAGAATGGTTGATAACAGAACCATGATCATGCTGAATCCATCAACCCCAATATAGTAATTTATTCCTACTGATGGAATCCATTTAAATGAATCGACGAAATGGAGCGTAGTAGTATTATAGTAGCCATTCACCCAGAAGATTAACGCTAAATGAATAGAGATAAAGAAATCAATCAAACTTATTAGTATAGCGAACCATCTCGAAGCCTTCTTGCTAGCTAAACCAACAAAATACGCTACTGGCGAAGCAAGTATAGGGAGCCATAAAACTATTGATAGTTCAAATGGAAATGCTTCCACTCATATCACCTCATCCAAAAATAAAACCTATTATGGAGTAGCCCAGCAAATACATACCATAAATAAAAACAAACAAAGTGCCAAGAGCTATTAAGAGAGCGTAAATCTCGATAACTCCTACCTCTATTCTCCTTAATCTACCCCCGAGCCACCTTAATGCATCAGCAATACCGTTTACGATTCCATCAATACCGTAGCGATCGAATATATCAGATACCTTCGCTAACCCTATGCCTCCAAGACCAATCGCGTTGACTACTCCATCAACTATATTCCCGTCAAACCAGCTTAGAGCCCTAGATACGCACTTCCAAGCGAATTTCTCTGATAATAGTATGTATAATGCATCTAAACCATACTTAGCTTCAAGTATCTTTGATAGTATCTTCCCTAATCCTTTAGTAGCAATAGCTTCAGTGTTTAATCTCCTAGTAACGTAACCCTCATATGCAATCCATATACCGAGTAAAGCGAATGATAATGACATAACCATTGTTGGGATCTGCTCTATAAGGTACCCATGAATCAACGGAATATATTTAACCTGTGCAATCCCCTCTTCACTCAGCTTAATGTTATAGGGCTCTAAGTACGTTGCTAAGAACTCAACGAAATTGTGCTTAAATAGAGGAATAACAATACCTAAAGCAACAGTTAGGATCGCTAAAGTAATCATCGGCCCAGTCATAACCCCTGGTGATTCATGAAGGTGAATCTCATGCTCTCCAGCACCCTGCTCCTTTAAAAGTTTAGGAGCTCTAAATTCGCCCCAAAACGTATTAAACCACAACCTCATTATGTACAGCGCTGTTAATAGAGCAGTAATTGTCAACAACCAATAAACAATTGGGTCACCAGCCTCAAAGGAAGCCTCGATAATAGCGTCCTTGCTCCAGAAACCAGATAACGGGAATATACCCGCTAGAGCTAGACCTCCAATAAGCATTGTCCACGCAGTTATCTTCATTGGTCGATATAGACCACCCATATATCTCATATCCCTTGATAACCAGGGATCATGAACGACCTCATGCATAACGTGAACAACGCTACCAGCGCAAAGGAATAATAATGCTTTGAAGAAGGCATGACTAATCAAATGTAAGTAACCAACAGCGAAGCCTCCTACACCGAGAGCTGACATCATGTACCCTATCTGACTAATCGTAGAATACGCTAGGATGCGCTTTATATCCCACTCAACTAGAGCCATTGTAGCAGCTATAAACGCTGTGAATGAGCCAACGTAAGCTATAAACTGCATTGTTACTGGTGAAGCTACGATTATTGGGTATAATCTTAGAACTAAGTATACACCAGCCTTAACCATTGTTGAGCTATGAAGAATCGCTGAAACAGTTGTTGGACCCTCCATAGCATCCCATAGCCAAGCCATCAATGGGAATTGCGCGGATTTGCCCATAGCTCCAATGAATAGGAAGATACCAACTATAGCTAGTGTTCTAGGATCAATTAGAGCTAAGTTTGGTGCAAGTTTGTTTAGTTCCACTATGTTTAGGGTTGTGAATCGGGAGTAAAGGTAAGCTATCGCAGCTAGCATGAATATATCTCCCATTCTCGTGGTTAGGAATGCCTTCTTAGCAGCGCTGGCTGCTGGGGGCCTAGTGTACCAGAAACCGATGAGTAGGTAAGAGCTTACACCTACGAGCTCCCAGCCAATGAAGAGTAGTAATAGGTCTCCAGCCATGACTATAGTTAGCATGCTTCCAGCGAACAAGAGCATTTCTGCGAAGTATCTTGGTAACCCTTCCTCTCCATGCATGTATCCGAGTGAGTAAATCATTATGAGTGTTGTGATAAAGCTAACTATATCCATCATTACTATCGATAATGGGTCCACCATGACAACGAAAGTTAACTTGAATTTACCTAGATCTATCCATGGGTACTCAACGTAGGATTCCTTGAATGGTGCTAATAAGTAATCAACAGATATCAGCATTGATATTATGAATGAGATGAGTGCTCCTAGATTACCTATCTCAGCGCCCTCCTTTGGTAATTTCCCACCAATTAGCAATGCGATAGGGCTAAATATTAAGGGTATAGCTGGGATTAACCAAGCGTATTGTTCATACATCTTCTACTCACCTGTCTCCTTAAGCTTACTAACTTTATCTAAATCGGGTGTACCATACAATCGATAAAGCGCTAGAAAGATCGATAATCCAATAGCGGCCTCAGCTGCAGCTATCGTGATTATGAATAAAACGAAGATTTGGGCCTCTAGGTAAGCTACATCAAATAGGTAGAATAGGAACCCTATTATGTTGAGTGCACTAGCATTAACCATTAATTCAACAGAGATAAGCATTTTGAGAGCATTTCTCCTGGTTGATACTCCATAAATACCTAGCACAAAAAGTATGGCTGAGGTAATAACTATTAAGTATAATTCATTAAGCATGTCTAATCCCTCCTAACACTAGATATGTAAGCGGACGCGATCATCGTCATGAAAATTATTATTGCTACTATGCTGACCAGAAACAAAAACTTGCTCATCAACAAGTTGGCGAAAGAGCTTAGTATGGAGGATGCCTCGCTATACGTTATTGTTTTCCCAGTTATCACTGGGCGTACATAACCGATGGTAGTTAGGATTACTGATAGGAGTAATAGCACGATTATTAAGCTAGGATATCTGATTAATGGTCTCTCTAACCTATCCTTCGTTTTAGGGATAAATAGTAGTGTGAAGAGCATTAGAACGGTTACTCCTCCAGCGTAAACAAGAATCTGGATAACTCCTATGAACTCTGCAGCTAGTAAGATGTAGATTTCCCCTATAACCACTAGGAGTACCCCAAGGAAGAAAACTGCGTGCATTAATTCTCCTGATTCAATCGCTAAAATACCCGAAATAATTCCAATAACCAGCAACGAGCCCATAATTATTAGGTTTAAATCAATCATTCTTAATCACCTACGGGAGACTAGCTTGCTTAATAATATCTAAAACAAGCTTCTCAATCTCTCTAGCCTTCTCATCCCAAGTCTTCTCATCTAATTTACCATCAAGCTTCATGTACCATAGATCCCTCCACTTCTCTCTTAGTTTCTTGATGATTTCTTCCCACTCACCACCTACAGCTGCCTCAAGCAAATCAGTTTGCATTAGATCCCTGATCTTTGATAATTCATCCTCATAGGTTTTTCTCTTATCCTCTTCAACAGCTAATTCGTATGGAGTCCTAATGAGATCTAATCTTGAGTCAGAAGTGGCATAAATCTTGTATCGTGGAGTATGGTACCAAGCTTTAGTTGGGCAGGCCTCCACGCATAATCCGCAGAAAATACAATGTCCCCAATCTATAGCTGGTCGCCTAAACTTCAGGTTCTTTTTGTCTCGTGGATCGAGCCCCTCAGGATAAATGTAGTCTATGCATTTATTTGGGCAAGCCATTCTGCATAATCCGCATCCAACGCATTTGTTGAACGCTAGTTCATGGAGGCCTCTCCACCGCTTCTTTACCACTGCTTTTTCTCTGGGATACATAACCGTGAATGGTTTCTTAACCATGTATTTTCCAGTGACTCGCATTGGAAGGATAAAGCTCTTTATTTTCTTCACTATACTTACCATACTAAACACCTCAATACAGGAGAGGTAAAACGAACGGATTAATTAAAACCACCCAGAGTAAGTTCAAGATAGCTAGAGGTATCAGCTTGGTATAAGAGATCCTCACTAGTTGATCTGGTCTTGGCCTAAAGAACGTTACGCGCACCCAGATCATAACTAGCATAACTATATGCATCTTTAACAGGAAGTAGATTACTGAGTCAAAGAATAATCCATGCCAACCTCCTAGAAATAGCGCGGTGAATGCTGCTGAAGCAATAAAGAACTTAAAGTACTCGGCCGCATAGAATAACCCGAATTTTAACCCACTATATTCAGTTCTCCAACCAACTAAGATCTCTCCTTCTGCTTCAGGTATATCAAATGGAGATCTCTCAAGCTCCATTAAGGAAACCACGAAGAACGTGAACGCTCCTAGGGGCTGAAGAATAGCGAACCATACATTGCTTTGTGCCTCAATAATCCTGTAGAAATCAAGGGATCTAGCCATTAAAATAACTCCCAGAATGCTCAAGCTCAAAGGTATCTCATAGCTGATTAACTGTAAGCCAGCTCTAAAAGCACCGATCGTTGAGTACTTACTGTTCCCAGCCCAACCAGCTAGCAAAACTATTCCAGGTACTAGAGTAGCTATGGCGAAGAACAATACAACGCTAGTAGACATTCTCATGAAGAATGTTTGAGGTCCATAAGGAATCAATACCGCTGGGATTATGGCTATGGAAGCTATTAGTATTGGTGAAGCATAATGCATAAACTTATCAGCGTTAGCTGGGTAGACATCCTCTTTCACTAGTAACTTGATTAAATCAGCTACATTCTGGAGAAATCCAACTGGACCTGTCTCTGTAATAGAACGCCTATGATGAATCCTACCTATAACCTTTCTCTCCATCCAGATGATAAATAGTATATCAAGAACTAGAGCTAGAAGGAAAGTTAATGTTACTGCAGCTATGAAAGTTGGTAAGTAGAGCCATTTAGGCAACCCAAGCAACTCAAATAATTCATCCAGAGTGTCTCCAATCAATCCTAAAATAATACTAATTATACCTACGACCGGATCCGTCATATCACCTCACCTATCTACCTCAGCCATACATGGATCTAAACTACCGATTATAGCGGCTATATCAGCGAATTTAGCTCTTCTAAGAAGGAAGTGTAGCAAGCTCAGATTTATGTACGTGGGTGATCTTATATGAATCCGGTACGGTGTGTTTCTTCCATTACCAACAATATATATAATAGCTTCCCCTCTCGGATCCTCAGTTCTACCGACACCCTCACCGGAACCCCTCATCTTAGCTGGGGGTACTTTAGTTCTTAAAGGTCCCTGCTTGGGCATCTCTTCAATTGCTTGCTCGATTATTCTGACGCTTTGAAGCATCTCATTAATCCTAACCCACCATCGATCGTATACATCTCCCCTCTTACCCACTGGTACCTCGAAATCTAATTGATCGTAAACTAGGTATGGATCAATTTTTCTCACATCGTACTTTATACCGGCAGCTCTCAAGACTGGGCCAGTTGCACCAGCTTCAATAGCTGCCTTTCCCCTGAGTACACCTACATTCTCTGTTCTGATATGGAATGATTCGCTTGCTTCAGTCATATCGAGGTATTCCTTAACTTTATGCTTGAAATCTGTTAAGACGTTTCTTAAGTCATTGAACCAGCTCTCTGGAATATCTTCAGCATGTTTGAATATTCCTACTCCTCCTATCCTTATGTAACTATATGTTAATCTAGCACCGCTGGCTTTCTCAAATAAGTCAAGGAACTTTTCCCTTTCTCTAATTGGGTAAAGGAACATTGAGTGGAATGTACCTAGATCAGCCATCAATGCAGCTAACCAGAGTAGGTGTGAAACTATACGCTGCATCTCAACCAATATAACTCTAAACCATAACGCTCTCTCTGGAACCTCGACACCTAACAAATCCTCAGCTGCTAGTGAGTAAGTCAAGTTCCAGGATATGGAGCTCCCATAACACAACCTATCAGTATAGACAATTATTTGATCAAATGTTTTACTCTCAGCTAGTTTTTCAACTCCTCTATGAACCCAACCGAAATCTGGCCAGGCCTCAAGTATAGTGTCTCCACGCATCTTTAAGATTAATCTAAAACTACCGTGAACAGCGGGGTGCTGTGGTCCTATGCTGACATAATATATATCATCACCTTCATCGGAAGGAATAATGAATGGATCGTAGAACTCTCTAGTCTTCTCCCACCATGGATACTTCTTTGCTTCGTTTGGATCCCAATCCTTTCTTAATGGGAATCCGAGATTCCAGTCCCATGGCAGGAAAACATGTCTTAGATCGGGAATATTATCAAACATAACGCCCATTAAATCATATGTTTCGATTTCATGAGGGAACGCTGCACGCCAGAAAGGAGTAATGGATGGTATTCTCGGGTCATCTCTGTTCACGCTTGTATAAACCCATGCCATTACCTTAGAATCCATTCTATTAAACTTGTATACTAGCTCTATTACCCCGTCAGATGGTTTATCTATAGCTGTAATTAATACTGGTTGTGCATAACCAATCTTCTTTAGCACTTTAGCTAGCTCTGGTAACCTCTCAGGTTTCAATAAATTTATGCCAACGTACTTATCCCACTTCAAATCACGTTTCTCAACATCAGCTCCAAGGGCCGCGCTTAATTCCCTTATAGTTGAATTCTTAATATCTTCAACACTCATAAACACTCCCCCTACCCAACAAGAACCTTATCCAAGTTCCTTAGAACCTCCTTTCTAGCTAACACAATTCTCTCCCTTCTCTTCTCTACCTCAGACGGGACGCTAGATCTATACTTCATGACTAAATCAAGGAACATTTCAGGTCTCGGTGGGCAACCAGGCAAGTAGAAGTCAACAGGTATCACTTTATTCGCACCATCAATAACACCATAACTTCCCTTGAAAGGTCCTCCAATAATTGCACATTCTCCTAAAGCTACAACGAATTTTGGTTCAGCCATTTGATCATAGAGAGCTTTTATTCTAGGAGCCCACTTGAATGTTATCGGTCCATTAATAATCATTAAATCAACTTGCCTTGGACTTCCTGAAGGGATTATTCCCCAACGCTCCATATCGAATCGAGACACACCTACAGCCATAGGTATCTCTAGAGCGCAACACTTGATTCCCAGATAAAGAATCCATGGAGATTTGCCAAGACCCCATCTAAATAACCATCCAACAAGTTTCCTTAGAAGCGACCTAATTGGTGCTAGTACTGGATGTGTCTTGTCTTCGGGAATACTCAAACTGTATTTCTTCTTCAGATCCTGAGTTAATGGTTTAACTTCCTGTTCTTTCTTAATGATTGTTAGTGGTTCTATTCTCAAGAGTTCATCTATTGCTTCTTCATCTCCTTCCGCTGCTTTATCAACTAGCTCTAAATATTCATCTCTCTGGTAATCTGGTGTAACAAGCGCTTTCCCATCTCTAAGAACAGCTGTCATCATCCCTATAAAGAGAAATATTATCAACAGTACAAAGAAAACATTAATGAGCACGTTGTTAGGTGAGTACGCTATGGACCATAAGAACAAGAAGGGGGTGAACACATCAAAAACAATGAATATTAGCGGGAAGACATAGTATTCTATATCGAAAGAGAACCTTGTCTTACCGATAGGCACCTCACCGCACTCGTACCCAACCCGCTTGTACGGTTCTGGAACAGTTGATCTTTTTCTCAAGATACCCAATGGGCCACCACTAGCTACAAGCTTCCATATCAATATCCCAAAAATCATGAAGCCTATCATGAGAGAAACGAATACTCCGAGAGTGAGATAGTCAACTGAAAATAGCATTTAATATCTCCCTACTAAAGCTAGGCGATATTAGGAATGATCATAAATGAGGCTTCTTTTAAAGTCGCAAAAAAGGATTACATATTTAAGATTAAAAAAATATCAATATATAAACATATAAGAAATACATAGTTGAACATTTAAAAAAATATTAATAATCTGAAAAGTATATACTTTATATGAAAATAAATACAATAAAGCATTCTTAATTATTGCATTTAGAATACTCTATTGCTTTAGATGGCTTCCTCATGGATTACTTTTCCCTCAGCTATAACTACTTTTGGTCTAGATGCTAGATTAAATGGGTCTCCAGTCCAGATAAGTAAACTTGCTAGTTTTCCTGGTTCTATTGTTCCAAGTATATCATTTATATGAAGTATTTCTGCGGCTTCTTTAGTAATTATTGATATTGCTTTCTCCGGTGTTAATCCATAGTAAAGGAAGTATCTTAACTGCAAGAATAGGTTCCTAGATAACATAACTGGGTGGTCTGTCATTAATGTATATTTAGCTCCTGATTCTATCAATGCTTTCACGTTCTTGTAAGTATCGTGTTTTAGTTCAGTTTTGTACGCGAATGAATCTATTGGACCATACACTATTGGTACGTTTGCTTTCTTTACTTTTCTGAATATTTCTACGTGGTGTACATCGCCTAAGTGATCTGCTGTGGCACTTAAATTAAATTGCCTTACTACATCTAAGAGGAATAAGACGTCATCCTCTTTATGAACGTGAGTTTTAAGAACTTTTTTCCGGCTTAGAATCTCTAGTAGGGCTTCCTCATAGGGTTCAAACTCAAGCATCATTTCCTCTTCTATCTCTTTCTCCTTCTCTTTATACTCCTCTTCACTTATCTCTTTTTTCTCTAGCTTCCGTCTCAAATCCCTTAACTTATCTTTCTTCTCTATCTCTAGTTTCCTCTTCTTCTTAAGAAGCTTGATGAACTCTTCCCTAAGAAGTGAGTAAACTCCCATTCTGGTCTTATATCTCCTCCCTTTCCACTCCCACGTTGATCTCGGATTGAATCCTAAAGCCATCTTATACCCATAATCCTTCAGAAAAGCTTCCTCTCTATTTCTAGCGAAATTCCTTATTATTATAGCTTTACCACCGATTAAATTACCGCTTCCTGGAATAATGCATGAGTAGAGGACACCGAACTCAATTGAGTCTTGGAAATACTTGTCGTCAAAGTAAACACTATCAAGTGGATTTAGGGTGGGTAGAAATATGTCAGCCTGCTCGTTTGTCTCACTCTCCTCGTACGGTTCACCATGCCTATCCATCCCTATGTGACTATGACCATCAATAAATGCTGGAGTCACTATGCCCTCATATTTAACCTCTACATCAGGCTTCTCTGCTGTAACATTAACTATCTTATTGCCATCTATTACAATGAATACGTTCTCTTTCCTAGTCACTCCATCATACAAAATATTGGCTTTAACAGCGTACATATTTTCTCACCAAGCAAATAGCTACATATACAGAATCGCCAAGAAAATAAGATTTCTCTTTCGTATTTATTTTCATAAATTTCTTAACATTAATTCACGCACTTGTACTCTAAGTTTCTAGAAAAAAAGAATAAGACAAAAATAGAAAAAGAAAACGCTCTTATAACTTTTTTGGTTGGTGATCTCTCGCCAGCACAGACACTAATAGACACATAAAATATATATGAAATTTCGTATT
>JALWRR010000003.1 GCA_026993975.1 Promethearchaeati archaeon
TTAGCAAATAAACTAAAAGAACTAGATGTATGGGCTACGAGAATTCCTGTAAGCGGAATAGGTCAACCGCTACCAGATGTGATCGCTATAAGTAAGGGAACGCTACATGGATTTGAGATAAAAGTATCTAATAAGCCAACTAGAATTTATTATAGGAAATCATTCGATAACTTACTAGACTGGTTAAACGCGATGTTGAAGGAGGATATAACCGCTATAGCATGGCTGGCTGTGAAATTTAAAGGGAATAAATGGCGTTTTTACATAATTACCTCTGATACGAATAAAATTAAGGCAGAAGTGAATAGTGGTCTCACATTAGCACAATTAATGAAAAAGATTAAGCATAGCTAAGTCTGTCTCTCTAATTCCACTATACCTTACATTAATATTTCCTAAACTAATTTCTTGTAATTTAGCAGGTGATAGGAAATGGTACTGATACTTGGTAAACCAGGAGAAAAGAGATTCTTGCTGGGAAACGAGGCAATAGCTAGGGGAGTCCTAGAAGCTGGAGTGGGCTATGTAGCCACTTATCCAGGAACCCCAAGCTCAGAGATTGTTGATACTCTAGCTAGAGTTTCAAAGCAAGCTGGAATATACGTGGAGTATTCAACGAATGAGAAAGTGGCATATGAGTCCGCTTTTGCAGCTAGTTTATCTGGCGTAAGAAGCTTTTTTGCGGCGAAGCATGTAGGGATAAATGTGGCTACTGATGCTATAGCTACTTCTGCTTACATAGGCACTAACACTGGCTTTGTATTTGTGTCAGCTGATGATCCATACGCTCATAGCTCTCAGAACGAGCAAGATAATAGATATTATGCTAGATTATTTGGATTAATATTATTGGAACCTGGCAATCCTCAGGAAGCAAAGGATATGGTTGTTAAAGGTTATGAAATCTCTGAAAAGGTTGGTCACCCAGTAATGGTACGAACAACTACTAGAGTAGCTCATGCGAGAGGTATCGTTACGTTAGGGGAGTTAAGAGAAGCCCGAAGAAAAGGGGTGTTTAAGAAGGATCCATCAAGATTTGTTGTTGTTCCAGTTAACGCTAGGAGGAATCATCGTAAATTAATCGAGAGACTACAAGTGGCTAAAGAACTAGCTGAGAAGAGCCAATTAAATCAAGTAATGAGTCTTAATGGAGACGATGTTGCTGTAGGTAGGTTCGGAATAATTTCATCTGGTGTAGCTTTTTATCACGCGTATGAAGAGGCAATGAAACTAAATATTTCTGTTAAGCTACTTAAACTTGGTTTCTCCTACCCACTGCCCGAGAAGAAGATTGTTCAATTCCTCGAGGATTTAGATACTGTCCTAATAGTTGAGGAAGTTGACCCAGTATTAGAGAATGATATAAAAGCCATAGCTAAAACACATGAACTAAATGTAAAAATCATTGGGAAAGATATCTTACCCAGAATATACGAGTTGAGACCAGAGATCGTGGAGAAAGGCATAAAGATAGCTGCAGGATTAGATTCAGGCAAAGTCGAACCCCCAAGCTTTGATACCCCCACAGAGGTATTGGGAGTACGTATACCGAAGAGGCCTCCAGTACTATGCCCTGGTTGCCCCCATAGGGCCTCATATTACGCTGTAAAAACAGCTTTATTAGAGCTTAGAGAGAATCCTAAAAAAGTGATATACCCTACAGATATTGGATGCATGACTCTCGGTATAATGCCCCCTTACTTGATGGGAGATATACTCCTCTGTATGGGATCTAGCACTGGTACATCATGCGGATTAAGTGAAGTTACTGATCAACCAGTTATCGCATTTATAGGAGATTCAACATTTTTCCATGCAGGAATACCTGGATTAATCAATGCTATTTATAATAGGCATCCATTCATACTAGTTGTTCTAGATAATCAAATAACTGCTATGACTGGATTTCAACCAGATCCATCAACTGGATTCCGAGCAGATATGGAAAAATCGAAAGTGATAAGAATAGCTGAGTTAGCTAAGGCACTAGGTGCAGATTTTGTTGTGGAGGTAGATCCAGTTCTAGAGTGGAAGAAGGCTAAAGAAGCTTTCAAAGAGGCATGGCGGGCATATAAAGAGGGAAAAGTAGCTGTAGTTATCTATAGGCACTGGTGTGCATTAACAGAGAGGAGACTTTATGGATACGCAGGCATGGGTGGTAGATACGAAATATTGCCAGATAAATGCGTAGATTGCGGAATATGCTACAAGATATTTAACTGTCCTGCAATTCTGTACGATAAAGATAAGAGAAAACCATATATCAGGGATGATATATGTTTATCATGCGGTGTTTGCATGCAAATATGCCCAGTTAACGCGATTATAAGGCATGAAAAATAACGAATGCCCGCACTATTTCTGTCTTTTATTGACTTGGTCTATGGATAGGTTTTTAGGGGGGCTCGGCTAGTAATACATATGTATGCTAGCCAAAACCAG
>JALWRR010000004.1 GCA_026993975.1 Promethearchaeati archaeon
AGATAAATTAAAGGAATCATTTATTCAAAAAAAATACTTTTTAATTCAATCAATATACGTGAAACAGTAGAAATCGTTTCAAAACATATTTAAATCTTAGGAAGACTTATTATTAATTAGATTATTATTTTTAAGGGTTCTAGAAATGAAGGTAACTGTAAAGTTTTACGCTATTTTAAGAGAGTTAACTGGGAAAAAAGAGATCATAGTTGAGTTAGATAATGATGCAAAGGTAATTGATGTATTGAATGCCGCTAAGAAAGAGATAGGGGAGAAAGCGTACGAGAAAATCATAGAGTACTTCAATAGAAAGAAAGGCCCCAGACTAGTAATTTTACTAAACGGTAGAAACATAGTACATTTAAATGAGTTAGAAACAAAAGTAAAGGATGGAGACAGATTAGATATATTCCCTCCAGCTGGAGGGGGAAAGAAATAAAAAATATTAAATGATAATCTATACCTCAATACCAAGCTCTTTAAGCTTCTCTTTAGTTGGAACTCCGTCAACCCAACCTCTAAGCTTATAGTACTCCTCAAGCATTTTCTTGAACTCTTCCGGCTTAACTACTTCGCCTTTAGATGGCCCATCAGGTAAAGGTTCATAAAGTAATCTCTTAGGTAATGTATCATCTTTAGCACTGAAACCATACTTAGACATAATGTATCTCTCTAAATTATAGATCCTCTCACCGATTGTCATGAGTTCATCTGGGGTTAAATCATCCCAACCAATTAAGCTAGATAACATATCAGCGTAAGCATCAACCCCAAGAGCGAAGGTAACGAAGAGACAGTTAACTGTCGAGTTAACAACATCCGTAAAGTCCTGGAATATCTTAACCCACTTAGCTTTTCCCTCATAAGATAATCTATCTATTTGCTCTGGAATACCAAGTACCTCTGGTGAAACAGTGTAACCAGTAACATGACAGCCTCCTCTATTAGCAGTAGCATAGTTTAATCCTATACCTTTTATTCCTCTAGGATCATACGCTGGCATCTCTAGACCCTTAACGCTCATAGAGAGCTCAGGAGCTCCATACATCTCTGCTAATCTCTTTGATCCAAGAGCTAGATACTTTCCAAAGCCAGATTTATAAGCTGTTCTCCACACCGCTTCCACTAAAGCTGCAGCATTACCGAATCTTAGATCTAGACCTTGGAGATCTTCCTTTGGGATAAGACCCTTCTCATATAACTCCATTGCTGCAGCTATTGTTGACCCCATGGAAATGGTATCTAAACCTAACTCATCGCAATAATGATTAGCTTTAATTATGGCCTCTAAGTTATGTACTCCAGTGCTTTGACCGAGCGCCCAGATAGATTCATATTCGGGACCTTCACTGTAAAGTATTTGGAATGGACCAGATTCTACTTTAGTTACTCTTCCGCAGCCTATTGCGCATCCCCAGCATGGTCTCCTCTCAATTAAGTATTTCTGCTCCATTGTTTCACCGCTTATCTTTTCGGCATCTGGGTGATAAGCTCCTTGCCAGTTCTTGTATGGTAATGATCCTATTCCGTTAATTATGTTTACTAGGATAGCTGTACCGTATTTAGGTAGTCCCTCTCCAGTAACGCTATTTTCCTTAATTACTCGTAGATACTTAGCTGTTTTCTCGCGGAACTCATCTAATTTAGCTACTGGAGGCTTCTGAGTGCCTCTTACGTATATTGCTTTTAGCTTCTTTGAACCCATTATTGCGCCAACACCAGTTCTTCCAGCTGCTCTATGGTTATCGTTCATTATTGCTGATATTAAAACTAGATTCTCTCCAGCTGGACCGATGCATGCTACACTTGCATTATGATTCCCATGTCTCTCTTTTAGGATCCTAACTGTATCGAAAACTGTTTTTCCCCATAGATCTGAAGCATCATGAATCGTTACTTCTCCATCAATTATACTTATGTATACAGGTGTATCTGATTTCCCTCTAATAACTATCATATCATAACCAGCGAACTTGAGATAAGGTCCAAACTCTCCTCCAGAGTTAGCGCTAGCAATGCTTCCAGTTAAGGGTGATTTTAGAGCCATTACATGATATCTACCACTACTTGGGAAAGCTGTTCCAGTAGCTGGTCCCGTAGCAATAATCAATGTGTTTTCGGGACCAAAAGGATCGATGTCTTTTGGAGCTATACCCTTTAATTCAAGTTTCTTTAGATCGTTATAGAGTATCCATAGGGCGTATCCTTTTCCTCCTAGATACTTTCTCGCTATTTTCTCGTCTATGGGAGTTACCTTATATGTCTTGTCAGAGAGGTTTATTTCAAGAATTTTCCCCATGTAGCCTCCTAGCATTTGCATTACACCGTTATATATTAAAAAATAGTGTTAAATAGTGTTCGTGATATAGAAATGTTATTTTAGATATAAATTTTTTTCTACAGAAAATAGTTTTATTTTAAAAAAATAT
>JALWRR010000005.1 GCA_026993975.1 Promethearchaeati archaeon
ACTTATAGCTATATAACTTAGCTAGAATCGGGCATCTTGATTTACCGCAAAGAAGCTTGGTTCCCCTACAAAGTAAGCAAATATTAGTGCTTTCTTTTTTAATACTTTTGGTGGGAGTTAGCTCGAGTAATGGCTCCAAAGTCTGAACACTAGATAACCATGGGATTCTCTTCTTGAACTTTTTAACAAACTTCTTAGGCAAATCTATACACCTAGATAAGTAAAATAGATTAGTTAGAATTTAAATCTAGATTGGGTATTACGGAGTGGCCAACAAAATGTGTTTTCTCGATTCCAGTGATTGAATTGCAAGAATGGAGGGTGGTTGAACACCATTTATTACGTTTAATTCATCAAGCATCCTATCTGATCTAGCAGCGTAAGGTATATATCCCCTGCTTCGAGCTTTATCTATATAATCGTTTATTCTTTTCCTGTTTTCTCCAACGAAACCGCTTCCATCATCCACATAATCCACTGAGAAAACCTTTTTATGCTCGGAAACAAGTTTATCGAAATACGTTATTCTCTCCGCTATTTCATCTCCATCATTTTTATTAAGACCATTATAAAAGAGATCCTCTACACCCCAGCCATCAATAATACTTAGTAATGTTCCATTATCGTAATTAAGTATTCTCTCTCCATTCTGGGGGATTATGTAAAAGTGATGTGTGACCCTGCTTCTAGCGTACTCTGCAATATCAGTAATAAGATTAATCATTTTTAATGCAGCATCTCTTTCCTCAAGATAAATACTCTCGCTATTATTTGGATCACTCCAGTACTCGAATTCATCAACTTTATCTAGATATAATCCCATGAACCCCTGCGATATTATCTTATCAATATACGTGAATATTATGTCTCTCCAATCCTTATACCAGTACCTAACAGCATAATTTCCCTCCCATTCTTGATTCTCATTGCCTAACCATTCTGGTGGATTACTATACCACTCATCTCTCCAATAAAACCTGTAGTCCTCGGCCTCGCCAATGCTAATGTATGCTATAGGTATTATGCCAGCATCCTTAATTAGCTCTATGTCTTCATAGCTATATTCACTGCTCTCGCTTCCGTCTCTCGAATAATCTATAACAACAAGATCAAAACCTGAATCAGCTATTTGATTTGGATCAGCATTCTGAAGTTGGTATCCCCAGCTATTAACTTTAGAGAAATCTATTTCTCTAGATCTATAATTAAAATTAACAAAATTTAGTTCGTTTAGATAAAATGTGAATGAGAAGGTGATTAATAGTAATATGACTAAAGCGATATAATGTTTCCTCTGCAAAGCATGTGGCACCATTTTTTAACATAAAATAGGGGGAGTGAGATAAGATAAAAAAAATTTCTTTAATAAGAATTCCCACAGAACTCAAATTAGCTCCAGCTCCTTCTTAATTATCTCTGACATGATTTCTTCTCTTGGAATATACTCGTACTCATATATTCTCTTCCGAATCATATCAAGTAACTTATCTATCTCCCTAACCTCCACAGGTAAACTGAAGTATAGGTAATATTTGTATCCAAGGAAACTGGCTATTGCAGCTATCGCGAAGAGAGATGGAACAACAATTATAGCTGGCATCCCCCACAGCGTTCCTCCATACCACTCTACGGTTGTTGTTAATCCAGTTAAAGCTACCTTTGTTCTTGGGGAGATCAATCTACCATTCATGTTAATCTTACTTATGTATATCTCGACTCTATACGACCCTATATCCGCTTTCTCCCAGGGTATAATAATTGAATAAACACCTGGAGAAATCTCTTCGAGCTCACCAACAATAAATATCTTTGATCCGTAGGTGATGTTATATATTATTGTAGCGTTCTCAAGAGGTTTATTATGGGAGTAATCGTAAGCTAGAACCTCGATCTTCTTTTGTTCAGCGCTTAAGCTCGCGAAAGGTATCTTCTGGATTGATTTTGGGAATGCCCATAAATTCATTTTTATGTTTAAGTCATTTATATTCACTGTCACGTACTTTGTCTCGATAACATAATTCTGCTTACTAATCTTTATCATCAAAGAGTACTGTGATGGTGATAGATTGGTTGTATCACTAAGGTTAAAGAATAAAACGCCGTCACCGCGATAATCGAGATTAGCAGTAACATTACCCACTCCAATTAACTCAGCGTAATACGAGAAGTTCTCTAGCCCCTCTCCAGATAAAGCATCTATTACTCTAACTTCAAAGTTCAAGCTTTCACCCCAAACCAGATCAATGTTATCTGGAGCAATAATTAATCCAACTAATGGATTAACCTCGAGATCAATCTCAAGGGACTGGGATGAGTAATTCCTCATAAATAAGGTTACTTGAATCTTGTATATACCTAAACTAAGATTCTTTGTATCAAGTGTCAGTAAGTACTCTCCCGTATCAGATAAATACTCTAGATCACCAGTTAGCACAGGGTTTAGTTTACCGAATGGAATCACTTTGAATGTGGCTGTAGCATTAGCTATCTCTGTAGCTGGATATGTCTCCGTGTTCATGTATTTGCAACTGACATGAATTGCATCACCCCAGTAAACAGATAAGTGAGTTATGTTTGATGTAGCGTAAGTCCTTATAGCTAGGATACTTATTGATATCCTAATCGTTTTATTCTCATAGAATCTCTTACCTAATCTCACAATACTAACATAGCTACCTAAACCTAGTTTCTTAAGAGGTATATAAAGCACATAGTACTTTTCCTCGAATAAGCTACCGTTATCTAGGATGTTTCCTAAGCTAGTATCCATGATCTCATAGAATGTATCAGCTCCCTTCACAACAGTTGAGTTTCTACCATCATAAAACTCTATAGTAACGTTATATAGGGTTGGAGACCATCTAAGCTCAACTATTGATGGTGCTCTAATATCTGTTGGTCTTGGATTAACTATTAGTGAAGTAGTGAGTTTAGCTATGGAGTAATTCCCTAAAGAACCCGTGATCGTCAAGGTGTATGCTCCTGTTGGGTACTCAAAATTGCTTATCGATAAACTATAGAAATCACCGCTTTCAACAAGATTAAATGAATGCGAGGTAGGTCCAGATATTGAAACTTCAAGATTAGCGTTGGATAAGAAGTCGCTTGTTAATGCATCTAAAAACTTGACCTTAACTTCAAATCTCTCATACCAAAATATGTTTGTAGTTAATGTAACTAGCTGTAATGTAGCTGGTCTATTAGATACTCTAATTGATATGACTAATGGTACTGGTACTTGATAATTAGTTACTGAAGCATTCACAATGAGTAAGTAAGTTAATCCCGCTGGAAGACGATAAGTGGATACGTTAATTCCATAAATCCCCTTAGATAATTTTGTAGCCTTAGTTACTCCGAAGCCGGGAACTATAGATTCATTCTCTCTATAAACAATTCTCCAAGTAACGTTATCCCCAGCATCAACTAGATTATTCATGCTTGTAATAGCTATTTTTAGACTTATGTTATCTCCCCAAATCGTATCATATGATAATTGCCCCTCTTTAAGCCCTATAACAAGCGGTAACGGAGCTGTAGCATCAAGATCATAAAGTAACCATGAAACTCCTCGATTAATGTTCAAGACACCATATTTTACGAGAGAGACATTAGATCCATCAACATCCTTAACCAGAGTGCCATTCAAGTAAGTTAAGTTAAATTGATCATAATTAAATCTGTAACCTATAGTTAAGTTCCAGACTCCTCTAGGGACATATAGATTCACGTAACCAAGCAAATCCGAGTAATCACTAATATAGCTACCGTTCAAAGATAGATACGCATTCTGGAGAGTTCTATTTTCGGAATCCATGCATTTTACACTAATCTTAACCAAGTTTGAGAAAGTATAGCTCCCAGTAATGCTATGCGTGGTGTATGGTATACCAGAGTAATCAACATCATCCAGGATACTATAGTTTCTACCTCCACTAACTAGAGTTATATTCACTCTATAATTACTATATCTAGGTACATCTACCCTAGCGATGCCATTTGAGTTTGTTATGGATGAGGCTACCGAGTCACCAGAAGTCTTATTAATTAAACTAACACTAGCACCAGGAATAGCTAAGCCATCTCCATCATAGACGTAATAATCTATAATCAATCTATATCTCTCAATCGGGTAAGTAGAGATCTCAAGCGGGGATCTTAATCTATCAGCATAATACTTCACTAATGATGACTCATTCGCATTAAATAAGAATACTCCATACTTGTATCTTAACCACTGATCCTTTTTCGCGTTAACACCAGTTATCCTGATAGCCCAGAGAATATAATCATCATCCCCTGAAACTCCTTCCCCCTTATTACCCCAGTAGATATCCCTAGTAGATGTGGGGCTTAGATCAATAGATTGTTCAATTGATATATTTACTAATCCCACGCATCTCGGGTAAGCATGATGATAAAAACTAACCCAATTCCAGCTCGTAGAACTACCAGAGTAATCCTCTGTCTCAGCAAAAGGTGGCTCGAAGTAAAGGCTTATGGAAGTGTCATCGTAGGCACTATCATCATCAGAATCATAATAGCTGCCATCGTAATAATGAACTACAATGACGTAGTTTCCCCCAGTAATTGGATAGAGAGTATTATTGATTGGAGGCATATTTCCACTTACATCCTTAGTCCAGAAAGTTCCATCAGGTTTATAGATATAGTATTGTAGATTTGAGTACTCTAGATCCCAGCTAAGCTCTATGTAGTAATCATCTCCACCACTAAGAGGCATAGGTAGAATAAAGGTAGCTAGCTCGTCATCAGCAAAGTACCGTTTAGCGTAACCACCAATAATGTAATTAACATTTCCTTCCTTTGCCTCATCAATAGTATCTGGGAAATTACTATTCTGGTAGTTACAATACGCGGAATACCTATCTAAGTAAACATAACTATTTATCGTTCCGCTAAATGTAGCAACTGTCGCGGAATCATTCTTTAAAGCGATATTAAATGTTGCTGTCTGTGAATTCCCGGAGGGATCACAGTAACCTAGAACAACAATTATCCAACTCTCATTAACTGTTGCTGTTGCTGTCTCTGTCTCTGAGTAATCTTGATTACCTATTACGCTGTCATCAAGTTTATCCCATAAGTTATCATAACCCTCAATTAGGAAGCCTCTCTCAGAGAAAATAAAAACATCCAAATCAACATCTACATCCCAAGTTAACTCGACTGAGTAATGAACATTTTCAACAAGCTTTGGAGTAATAAAAACTCTTAACTTATCTGATAGATCTACTTTACCCCAATCCTTAATAACGCCGCTAAGGGTTTTAGGTAATCCCTCGCCTAGAACAAATGTTCCACTAGGAGTATCAACTCTATCAAAGCTTACATCTGATTCATCATCTTGATCAAACATATAGCTACCGATCCAATAATTAGCGTTTTGTTGAGTATCATCATTTAGCCAGACGACATTAGACTCAACTATCCAACCATTCTTATAGAATCTATAAGTCATGTTAGCTTTCGCTATCAAGTAATTGTTATCATCATAGATAGGCGCGTTAATAACCTTATACATGATGAATATTGGGCCATTCTTGGTTTCATCAACAATAAACTTGCTCTCTGGCTGGTACTTAGAGTTAGCTGTTCCCAAAGGATTATAGAGATCACCGTTTCTAACGGGACCTAATTGATTCATTGGTTCGTTAAATAAGTTAGAACCGGTTCCAGCATCAACAATCTCAACTATTTGTCCTCCAGAGTAAATATATGAGCTCCCATAAGTACTTCTAGGAGACATAACAACTTTCTGGTAAGTTTCCCCAAAAATAGTGTAAATGTAATCTCCTGTAGCTGAATCCGTAGTTATGCTTAATTTCACATCAGTTGGGAACGATGGAGTACCAACTGGTTCAGTATCATAATAAATAAAGTATCTTGATAAACCATTAGTTGGAACATTAGCTAGAAAAGTGATGGTTGCTGAAGCTATATGAGTAGAATTTCCAGTCTTATTCCACACTTGAAACTTAACAACATCACCAGTCTCATTAATTAATTTTATACCGTCCTTATTAGCCCATGGATCAAATTCAACGTAAACATCAACAGGCCAGTTCCTACGTTCCAAACCACTATTCTCCCTAACAGTGATATTAATCCTATAGTTATAGGACGTATCATGCCATGAAGCTGGGTCAACACTCGAATCTCGAATAATTACCCTGGATTTATCTATATTTATATCACTAGTCTTATTCTGAACTGGTAGAAGTTTATTACTTATGATTCGATCATGTTTTAAAAACGATTCATTATTAGTAGTATTCATTACTTGCTTATTCTCTCGTACAAGATTAGAAAAGGGTATAATAGCGTATGATAATAGTAGAATCAATAAAATAAGAATACTTTTATTTTTCATTCTCATTACCACTATAAAGAAACCAATAATAGATTATCAATTTTTTAACTCAATTTAATATATATAAAAATTTTTTCTGAACTTTTATTATCACGAAATTCATCTATTTGCAATAAAATAACAACGAATTACGCAGCAGTTCTCTGATTTAAAGAGGTATGAGAAACAAGATAGCTAGCAAAAATTTTTCCTTAATAATTAAAGGGAGGTGTGTAGAAAAGTATAAATACTTGAGATATCCCAATTGTTATTTGACAATTATATATGTAATGTTCTTAAGAGTCTTTGTCTTCTTCGAATACCTATAATTATTTCTTTATAGGAATTAAACTGGTTTGCGAGGTATCGTGGTTCAACATCCTTCCAAATTTTTCTGTAGAAGTAGAAGTACTCTGAGATGTCTAATGGATCACCGAAAACAACTATGTAGTTTCGTATTATGCTTGCTTTTATGTTTAGTGGCAATAACTCAAAGATCCTTAAATCATACCCTGGCTTTATTTTTGGTAGTAGGCTCCAAAAAATCTTGATATTCTCTGCAGGATCTTTTATTCTGGTTATAACTGCTACATCTATATCTGATCGAGGAGTGCATTGCTTTCTCACATAGCTCCCATAGATAACTGTCCAATACTTACTTAATGGTTTTAGGTCCTTTCGTATCTCATTTAAAGATTTCTTGCAAAGCATTCTCAACAACCCTAAGAAATGAGAAAATTATCTCTATTATCTCACGTAAATGCTCCTTAACTACTTGTTCATCAAACTTATTGTATTTATGAACTATTGCATTTCTCAATCCATTCAGCATCTTTAATTTGTCTGCTAGCTCTTTATTTAATAAATGCTTATCAGCGAGTTTCTCAATATTAGTGTAATCATCCTCTACTTCCATGCCTAGATCCCTGACTAACATAGCTATGATATCCATCACAGCATCAATGCTTGTGTGTAAGCGGTATAATAGAGCTTCAAAATAAAAGATATTATCGAGATTTGGAGGGAGTTCCTCCAATTTCTCAGTTATATAATTGATTTTTCTCCTATAGATTCTCAATCTCTCACTCAAAATAAGCACCATTAGCTTTATTTAGCAAGTTTCAATATAATTATGTGGCATTTAGAGATATGAATTTTTGCGCAGTATTATTAAAAAATACTTCAGAGAATTACTGAGAGGATTAGGAATAACTCTTATTTTCCTTAAGACTAAGAAAAAAATTTCATTGGAGGATTCATGGAATTTTTAGCTAGTGATTTATTTTAGTGGAAGTCGACTAAGTTGCTTGATTCTTATCCCTAATAATACTGTAAGAATCGATTATTAATGATATTACCATAGAACCAACTGGTATCCAGATCACTAGGGCTAATATGAGTGCTAGTTCAATTGGAAAGAAGCTAAATAGGGTTTCTATGATGCTTATTGCTATAGAGCTAATTATGAGTATCTTGAAGAATTCATCTAGATTATCTATTACCCATCTCATGCTCTTTCTTATCGCTTCAATCGGGCCTACTGGTTCTAGAAGCAGGATTATTGGTGTGTAGATCCAAGTGAATAATAGTATTAGTATAGTTAATATGATTATGATGCCTAGTATCGGTGAAATTAATATGGCTAGTATGCTTATGAATACGAGTAGAATTGCGATAAAATTATATTTCACGAACTCTAAGAACCTCTCCTTAACCAGTTCTAAAGGCAACTTATCCAACTCTATATCATCCTTGAACGATTCATCAATGAAATATGATAGATATAGGGGTTGAAAGAATGATGTCACCATAACATCTATTATGAAGGTTAATGCGAGTAAGAGAATATTCAACGAGGATAAGGAGTTTATCTTAATGTCTATATCTCTGAAATCAGGAGGTATTGATGGTATGGAGAGCTTTAAGTGTATTCCAGGAAAAGGTTTACTTACTAGCTGACTTATAGTTGCGTTTGAAGCGAGGAGTATCGCGGTGAGAAGAAGGATTAAGTTATAAGCTATAGCTATTATTACTGCTTTTGATGATAATTTCATAGTGACTTTAACATTTATCTCCTTCCTATACTCCATTGGAGTATCCTCCATAAGAGTTTAATCAAATATTTCATGATTAAATGTTGAATTAAACTATGTACTATATTAATGATTTTGATATTTAATTAATATCAACGATAAGTTCATAAGCATAATAATTATTATGAGGAGCGTGCTTATTGAAAGAAGTTTGAGCAGGGAGCTATCTTGAGGATCCTATTACTAACAGACTTTTTTTACCCAAGATACGGAGGAGTAGCGACTCATGTTCATGGGTTATCTAAATCGCTTAAACTATATGCTAAGGGTTTCGAGCCAGTAATTTTAACATCAGCTGGAAGTAATAATTCTGTTGATCATTTCGATGGTATACCCATTGTTAGGTACCCATATTCGATTGAAACTACACTAATGTTTAACTTAGAGAGAGTTACTAAGAGACTGAGATACATAGTTAAAGCCATAGAACCAGACATAATGCATGTTCATCACGCGTTTTCACCAATGGGATTATCTGTCCCATGGATCAGTAAATCCCTTGGGATCCCAGCTATATTAACTAATCACTCAGTGCCGATAGGATACTATATTACTAGGAGGGTTTGGTATACTTTAGGGGAATTCCTTAGATCTTACTCATTGCTGAAAAGTTTAAGGCACTATAAACATGTTATAGCGGTAAGTAAGGTTGCTGCAGATTTCATATCCAAGCTATACCCAGGTAAAATAACTATAATTCCAAACGCCATCTTCCTAGAAGAGTTCAATATTAATGCTAATAGATCAGAACTTGGAATAGAGAAAGATGAAAGTGTTATATTGATGGTTGGTAGAGCATCGTTCAAGAAAGGTTTCGAATTAGCGATCCTTTCTTTACGTGAGGTTGTAAAAAAGATACCTAACGCTAACCTATATATTATTGGCTTATCGGGATTCCAGAGAAACCTCATAGAAAGGATGGCTAGGTTACTTCACTTAGAAAATAATGTTCACGTGATAGGTTTTGTTCCACGAGAGAAACTAGTTAAGTACTATAAGGTCTCTGATGTATTCCTACATGCAGCTTATGGAGGGGAAAGTTTTGGAATAGTTCTCCTTGAAGCGATGGCCGCAGGACTCCCAATTGTATCTACTCACGGAGATGGCTTAAAACACGTTTTAGGTAATAGTGGAGCAGGTATCTGTATTGATTATCCATCACCGAAAATAATTGCTAGGGCATTAATCAAGGTATTATTGAGCAAAGAATTGCGTGAGAAAATGAGAAATAACGCTTTAAGATTCGTGAAAAAGTATTCATGGAGCAATATTATTAAGGATATAGTCAGCATCTATAGAGAGGTATTATAGTTTGTGAATTAATTAATCGCAAAGAAAAAATATTTGAGAAAAATAGATAATGTCTCTCACTAGTACTAATCTCTCCAATACCTTAGGATAGCAATTGTAAATAGCACTAGAGCTAGGATAACATATATCACTAGAAATGGGAAGGTGAAGAAAAAGAATGTTCTCGATGTGTTGAATGTTAAGACATCATAGAGATACATATCTAAGGTAGCTAAAATAATTATGAATAGTGATCCAACGAAATTAGGTACATTTTCTCTCTTAATTCTATATGAGCCGTATCTCGCGAAGAAGGTTATGTAATCTTTATCAGTATATAGAGCGTAAAATGAGAATGTTAGAAACATAGCGAGCATGAACCCGTAAATCATTATCATCTTGTATATGAACGCTTGCTTCGAACTATAATCAGTTACCTCCCCATGTATCATCCAACTAGTTGCAATCTTCTCATAGGGAAGAGTCCAGAACAAGTGTAGTAACCATGTTGCAGCGAGAAACAGTAAAGCTACGGCCCCTAGAATAAATGGATTAAATTTAACACCACCCATACCACCACCAACTTATTTAACTTTCATTTCGTAATCTAATTATTTTATCTGGGCAATCCGAAGCAATACCATCGACGCCATTTTTAATTACTCTCTTAGCTAGATTCACATCATTCACAGTCCATGTAATAACAAACAATTTCAATTTATGCGCCATTTTATTAGCTTTTTCAGTAGCTAGATTAAATCTCGGTAAAACTATCCTAGCACCTAGTTTTTTAGCATCGAAGATTCTTCCAGGAGGCCTAAAATAAATTAATCCAGTTGGAATAGTGGGCTCGAGTTTCCTAGCCATTGATATAGCATCATCAAAGAAGCTAACTATACCGACCCAATTCACAGCCTCATGTTCCTTAACGATCTCTATCACTTGCTTTACAGTATCAGGTTCTTTTATCTCTATGAATAAACCAACCTTTCCCGCTACTTCTCCCAATGCATCTTCGAGCAATGGTATTTTCTCATCACCTAGATTAACTCTGTTTAAAATCTCTTCGTAAGATAGATCTCTAGCTTTTGAGTCTAAACCCGCTATCCTCTTGAAGTTATCATCGTGAAGTAGTATGATCTTGCCGTCGCGTGTAGCTCGAACATCTACCTCGATTACATCTACACCGATACTAATAGCTCTCTTAATGCTCTTTAATGTGTTCTCTATCTCATAACCAGCAGCTCCCCTATGCCCTATCACAATGAACTTCTCCCTATTTAATGCTTCTAAGATAAGGTTCTCTCTCATTTTAATCACTATTCTGCTTGGAAGTTATCTCTGTAGCCTTAATAGCGTAATTATCATGTAGTTTAATAAAAAATCCGCGCACTACAACTCTCATCTCATTGTACTCATCGAGACAAATATTCTCTAAGCCGAAACATAGCAACTGCTTATCTTTATCTCTAAGATCTCTAAGTAATCCAATACAGTATTCTTCTTCAGGTAGATTTACAGAATATACTTGTATTCTAGGTGACTTACCAATATAAATTAATTCGCCCTCAACTTCAACTGGTTCACCAAGATATTTATTTGGGTTATTCAATAACTCGATTAAACTGATCTTACGGAACGTCGTCATCTTTGAAAGCACCTCTTTTCAATAAATATTTTAAAACGATTGGAGTTAAAAATGTTGTAGTTATCATAACAATAACGAGAGAAGAGAACCATAAGTCATCAAGCAAACCCATCTCTAAACCAATACCAGCAAAAATCAATACAACTTCAGCTCTCGGCATCATAGATGAACCAAGTAGGAGTGCTTTTATTTTCTCTTTAGACTTAAATGATGTAGCTGTGAAGCCGCCTAAAAGTTTACCAACTATAGCAATTAATGATAGAACGCTCCCAATTATAATTGCGTCTCCAATAAGCAATATATTGAATCTTAATCCAATATTAACTAAAAATATGGGCACGGTTACATGAGCTAGAGGTGAAATTGATTCGATTATATCAGGTTCAACATCAGTTTCTGCGAGAACTAAACCCGCGAAATAGGCTCCGATTATTGGAGAGAACCCAAGTATACCTGCGAAATAACCATATAGAAGTGCGAAGCTGAATGAGAAGATTAATAATCCGCCTCTTGCTCTAAACTTCTGTAAGTGGGCTCCTATCCACTTTACAAAAACTATTATGATAATTGTAGTAATCATGAAGAAGAAAAGCAGTTTACCTAGCATTAAGAATAGATTATTTATTGAAAAGGATCCTATCTCAATTATATCTATGGCTATTACTATGAGAAATATGACTATTAAATCATCTATCACGGCAGATATAATTATCTTCTGTGCTATAGGTGTTCTTAATTTCCCGAATTCATCTAGAATCCTAACAGTTAGACTTATGCTAGTTGCTCCTAATACTACAGCTAGGAATAGTGATAGATTTGGATTACTTGTGAGGAAGTAAACGAAAGGATACACTATTATGGAAGTGAAAAGTATGCTGCTGATAGATAAGACTAGAGCTGATCTCCCAGCTTTCCTTAGTAGAGCAAAATCTGTTTCTAACCCAGCAATGAAAAGAAGTGTTAGAGCTCCTATCTCCGAGATAAAGTTAAAGAAATCATTTGGTTTAATAAGGCCTATCAGATAAGGTCCTAGCATGATCCCTACTAGTACTTGTCCTATTACTTCAGATTGATCTAGGCGTCTTAATATTTCAGAGATCAATAAACTAAAAGCCAGAGCAGTGCCGTAGAGAAAGACATTATAAGCTATGCTAGCTATGGCGGCCATTGAGTGAAACCTCTTCCCAAATAATAATACTTTTTAGTCCCTGAATCCTGGATTAATGGAGAATAGATAATTCTCGTTTAAATCATTACCTGAAGAATATAAAAATGTTATTTTATCAATGAAGAAGAGCTCTGATAGAATCATTCAAAGCCATATTCAGATCATTATATGGCTTAGCTGCTAACCCACAGATAAAGATATTTGGGATACTTGACTCTAACCTACTAGTTAGCACTGGTGCTTTCGTTTCATAATCAATCTTTATCTCTAACCCTCGCAGTAATTCGATTGATGGGAGAAAGCCCATGCTTATTACTAATGTATCTACCTTTGCTCTCCACGTTTCGTCTTTATCAAGATCTTTTAGTAGAACGCTTTCAACGCGTTTTAATCCATCAATCTCTAACACCGTATTATTCTCTATCAAATCTATATCTGAGTCAGATAAGTGATCTAATAGCTCTTTAGATAGTGGGTAGCTTCGTTCTGGAACAACTACGTTCTCTATAACTAAACCCGACTCTCTTAACCTTAAAGCAACCTCTAAACCAAGATCATTATTAGTTAGAACTAGCCCCTTTCTACCGATTTTCTTATGAAACTTATCAACTAGCTCTAGTGCGAGTAATCCAGTAAAGACTCCAGCGGGTCTAGTGCCAGTAATTAATAAATCATATTGAGTTCTTTCTCTTCCACCCACAGCGATTATTATTCTACGAGCTTTATACTCTATCACGCCTCTTCTATTCACTCCGATAGCAATGAAATATTTATTGCTTTGTAGCAAGTCAATGATTGATGTTGATGTATATAGGGGGATTCCAAGCTCCATTATACGGTTCTTCAAATAGCTAACGTAATCTCCCGGATAAAACTCTTCCCCAAGTTCCTCTATCTTTATCTTATAGTATCTCAACAATTTAGCTAGACCACCTATCTCTCTGTTCATCTCTACAAGCGATACTCGAAAACCCCTTTCTCTTAAGCCAATACCAATAAAACTCCCGCACATGCCTGAACCTATAACCAATGTATCTGTCTCGACAATCTCCATCTTAATCAACCCTCCAGAAAGATCTCTGATCCCCCTCCTTTCATAGATACCTTACTCAACTTCATACCAGTTTCCTGAACCAAAATCTCTATTATTCTAGCTAAACATCTGGATCCCTGACAAGGCCCCATACCAGCACCAGTCCTAAACTTTATTGAATCAATTGTTCTAGCTCCTCTCCTAATGGCTTCAATTATCTCTGCTTTCGTTACTTTATTGCAGGGGCAGATAATCTCTCCATAATCATTGTTCTCGTGAATAAGCTTATCTATCTCGTTTATATCTAGTTCCCTTATGGATCTAATACCTTTTCGATAAGGATTGAAGTTCTCTTTGGCCTTTAGCCTCAATCCCTCTGACTCAAGAACCTCGATTACTTTTTCAGCTATCACCTGGGAAGCGGTTAATCCTGGAGATAATATATATGAGGCATTAATGAATCCACGTATCTCTGTTGGACCTATAACGAAATCCCATGATGTCTCATCCACCGGTCTAATACCAGCGTAATATTTGATTATCCAGTTATCATGAAATATTCTTAGCAATGGTTTAAACTTACGGATTATCAACTCAATATCCTCTCTCGAGACACGCGTATCAAACTTATCTTTAGCTTCAATTAGATTTGGGCCCCATATGGGTATTCCATCAACAGTTAAACCGATTGCCCCGCCCTTTGTTCTGGGATCTAGCTTGATTGGCATCGGAGCTATAAAGTGATGATACATGTCGCCGAGAATTGGGTCAAATATAACCATCACACCTTTTCCATGCCACATCTTACGTTTAGTTATTCCAGCTAATTTCTCAATCTCATCAGAGAAGACTCCAGCAGCATTAATAACCCAATTTGTTTCTATTCTTCCTTTATCCGTTATGACTCCTTTAATAGATTTATCAACGATATCAAATCCAACTACACGCGTGTTAGTAACTATTTTAACACCGTTCTCAACAGCACTCTCCGCATAAGCAATAGCTAGTTTCACTGGATCTGTTGCACCAGCTGTCGGAACAAATAGCGCTGCTTTAGCTTTCCTACTTATGTACGGTTCAATCTCTCTGAGTTTCCTCCGCCACACCCATCGCAATGTTATTCCTTTTAACTTAAGATAGAAGTAAGCTACAATCATTGCTAATAGCTGTATGAAGGTTAAAGCAACTATTAATAATCCATATCTCCTAAATGGGACATCGAGTTCATGGGAGATTTCATCAAATTTTCTGTTCCCTTCAATAACCATTTTCCCCTTTATTTTACCGAATTGAGGGACGAATGGGTGAACCACACCCATATTGCCCTTTGTTACGCCCCATCCAACATCAGCTTCCTTCTCGATTGCAACTATATTTAACTTATATTTAGATAATTCACGTGCGATTGCGCAACCAATGACACCGCAACCAATTATGACTACATCTGCTTTCTCAGGTAGCTTATCAATGAACATTATTCAGCATCTCCTGAACCGCTTATGATTTGAATTCCTAATATCTTATGGTTTATTTAAGCCTTTTTTGATTGATACATGATTTCTCTCTTCTAGCTACTAGAGTGGAATTAATTAAAAGCTAGTAATTTCTTCACTTAATGATGCGTATTAAAATTAGTGTATGCCGTAAAATTATTATTTTAAATTCATGAGGAATTATAGATACATTGCATTTAGATCAAGTATTAGAGAGTTAATGAAATGTTAAGCATCTTTAAATTCATAGAGATTTTAGCAGGGATACTGCTTGGTTTTACACTAGTGATTAATCTCAGAAATTATTTGCGAGAGAGAGTTCATTCTTCTTTATTCAGCGTCTTGATATCCTCTCTATTTATATTAGCTGTACTAGCTTCAATCCTGGAGGCATATTGGGAAATAAAAATATATCTCTATGATTTCGAAATAAACCTCAGTAGTTTTCTAGTCGTATTATTCTTGACTCTGGGATTTCTTACGTTTCTCATTTATATAAATTATTTATCCTCAGAAAGGATCAGGATTGGAGCAATAGCTTACGCTTTCATGTCTGGATTAATCGTTATGGGAGAATTACTCGCTAAAACGAATACTATGGCGAGCATAGTTAACATAATCGGAATAATTGGATTAATGTATCTTCTAGCATCAGCAGTTAAATTCGCTTATAACCTCCAAATAAATATAAAGTCTAGAGGCAGAGAATATGGAGTAGATAAATTACTCCTCATTTACTCAGTGGGATTAATATTATTCATTAGTGGATTCATAATCCTCTTGATGGGAGACGTATATGTATTATCGATATCAAGGGATATCGCAAAGGGTCTTTACTTCATTGGTTATGGAGCATTATTAATCGCGATAATCATTATCGTACTAGTCCCAATAAGAAATCCATATCTCCTAGAGGTAAATTTATCAAAACCATACATAGCTCTATTTGCTAGCCGTGAAGGAAACCTTTTAGCTTATAAAGCATTTAAATTCGGTAATCAGCTTGACCCAAGTTTAGCAAGTGGAATAATAACAGCAATTCTTAATGCTTCTCAAGAGATAATTGGAAGAGAAATGAATCTTAGAGTTATTAGGTTTGAGGGTTTCAGTATAATAGTTTGCTTAACAAGAAATATAGCTGGTTATTTCTTTGTTGAGAGACCGACGATGATAATTAGTACAATTCTTTGCAAGGCTGTAAGAACAATTGAAAATATGATAGATTTCACGAGAAACATGATTTATATGGATACCGAAACTAGTAGTAACATTAATAGGGAACTAGATAAGATCTTTGAGCCATTATTCGGATAAATCTATTAAGTATAAGTGGCGTTAGTTCTGGTGATGGGATTGCTTAACGTAGAGAAGGGAGATATAGCAGAAAAAGAGTTATATGACATATTTACCAACGAGGGTTTCTCAGTAATAAGAGCTCCTCTATCAGGAAGAACACTGCCTTTTCCAGATCTAGTAGTAGTCAAGAGAGGAGTATTTTATGGCTTTGAAATAAAGTTCTCAAAAAAGAAGAAAGTAAGATATTCTGAGCTACAGTTCGATAATCTAATAGATTGGTTAATGATGCTTCGTAAGGAGGGTATCCCGGCTCGAGGCTTCATAGCTGCAAAGATTAACGGTGAATGGGAGTTCGTCGAGATAGATATAGATGTAAAAGAGGTTTATTTCCCGAATGATAACAGCTTAAAACTAGAAGATGTAATAAAATTAATGAAGAAGAGGATGAGAAGAAAAAACATTGATTGCTCAATAAGACTAATGGGTAATAAGGAGGATGTCTATAATATAGCTAAGATAGTGAAAGAGGCCTTAGAGAAGAAAGGTTTTAAACTATACATTAGGGAGTACGTAATGTATAAGAACAAGAAAGAGAGAACAGAGATCGACAAAACAAAAACAAGAATATATATTAGGGTTGGAAAATAATCTAGCATACAAATAATATAATAAATAATAGATGAAAAATATAGATTAATCATTATTCTTTAGCTTCCTCTAGCTCAATCTTAGGCCTGAATCTCTTAGCTATGAATAGCAGTATTACCCATACGATAATTATGATGACTGCAGCTTCTAGTCTAAGCGCTAAGTTATTGTTAATTGTTAGCCAGATGAAATAGGGTATCATTGTGATGCTGAAAATGTTTGATAACTTAATCAATATGTGTAGGGATGGACCAGATGTATCTTTTAATGGATCACCAAAAGTATCCCCAACAACAGCAGCTTTATGTTCATCTGTACCCTTTCTCCCAGCTATCTCAATGAGTTTTTTAGCGTTATCTAATTGCCCACCAGCATTAAACTGGAAAACAGCTAGAAGTGCTGAAGAAATCTTTAATCCTATCAAGTAAGCTATCAGAACCCATACATCAAATAAAGTCCCAAGCAATATAGGCATAAATAATCCGAGAGTTGTTGGAGATATCATCTCTGTTAAAGCATATTTAGTCGAAATATCAACGGCTCTACCGTAATCTGGTAAGGCTTCACCTTTTAGTATAGCTGGGTTTTCTCTGAATTGTCTACGCACTTCCCTAACCATTTCAAAAGCTCCTCTAACAGCTCCGCTTATTGCCCATGAAGTAAAGAGATACGGTACAGCTACCCCCAGTATTAAACCGCCGAGCAGCTCTGGGATTAACATATGTATATTAGCTATCTTCAGGATGTAATCGAAGGTTATTTTCCCCTCTGGAGCTGGAATAATACCTTTTTCTAACGCTATATTAATGTAATCAGCTATTAACGCGAATAATATTGATAGCGAGGTCAGGAGAGCTGAAGCCATGCCATATGCTTTAGTTAGAGCTTTAGTCATGTTTCCTACTGAATCTAGTTTCTCTAGAGATGTCCCAACTTCACTTGATATTCCGCTTAAAGTAGCTATTCCATCAGCATTATCAACTATCGGCCCAAATGTATCTGATGTCTGGATTATCCCAGCCATTGTTTGTAATCCAAGAGTTGCTGTAGCTATACCAAATAATCCCTTTATTCCCGATAGACCAAATATATTGAATTCGCCAGCAGCTACATAGAATGAAGCGATAGTGATTGCTGCTACAACAATAGCTTCTGGGAATATGCTCTCCATACCCCAGTAGATGCCAGCTAGTATATCTATAGCTGGGCCTCCTTTCGCTAAGCTAGCGATTTCTCTAACAGGTTTATTTTTGGGTCCAGTATAGTACCAAACTATTATAGCTGTGAGTAAGCTCCCAATCATACCAAGCATTGTTGTTATCCATAGTCTGAATCCGAATGTTGGATCTGATAGAGTTGCTAAGATATCGCGAGGGATCATTAGTTCTATTATTATGTAGAATCCAATAACTAGTATTAATCCAGTTAGGAAGAACCCTCTATAAATAGCTTTCACTGGATCTTGACCACCAATAAAGAATATTCCAATGATGCTAGCTACGAGACCCATAGCTTGTAGAACCAGAGCTAGCTCAACTAAGTAAATTACCTCACTTGGCGGAACTATTATTGAAGCCAAAAAAGCACCAACTATCATCATAGTAATTATGTTATCTGAGAAACTCTCGAATAAATCACTTGCCCTACCAGCACAATCACCAACATTATCTCCAACCAAATCAGCAATCACAGCAGCGTTTCTTGGGTCATCTTCCTCAAGTTCAGCTTCGACTTTCCCAACCAGATCTGCGCCGATATCCGCTGATTTCGTGTAAATACCACCACCTAGCTGAGCGAATAGTGCTGCGAGCGATGCACCAAATCCATAACCTACTATTAAAGCAGGATCGCCAAAGATGAGATATAGAATACCAATACCAACTAGCGCGATTGCCATCAGTGATAATCCTGTTACAGCTCCGCCTCTCACAGCAATTAATAGAGCTTTTCGAGGGTCTGTTCTTGCAGCTTGCGTTGTTCTCACGTTTGCGTCAGTAGCTGTTTCCATTCCGAGCCACGCCATGAATAATGATGACAAAGCACCCACTAGGAATCCTACAGGTATTTGCCAAGCAATAATGTTGTTAAATGCTAGTAAGGAGAGAGCTATTATAATCGCTATTATGAAGTATGTTATTGTTGTGAATTCTCTTTTTAGGAATGCTCTTGCACCGCTCTTTATCCATGAGTATGCATCAATCATTCTTCCTGTTCCTGGTGATTGTTTAAGAACCCAGTTTCTAAGCCAGAAAACGATAATTAACCCAATTATTCCTAAAATAATAGTTACGTAGACATGTATCATAAGGGTCTACCTATTATTTTTGTTTAAAAATAATGCTTATCCTATCTGACTAAATTGAGGCTTTAAATTATTAGCATTGTATTTGTATATATGATATATATGTAGAAATATATTAAAGAAGTGAAGTTTGATAAGAATCATCTTTAAGTTTTCTGGTGTATAGATAATTATTATCATCATTATTATATATGTTAAAATAATTATTTTTCCTATTGATTAGAGATAGTAAAGGAAGAAGTGAGAGTGCTCTTAATGAGAGAGAGGTTAGACTATTTGCTGGAGAGAGTGGATTTCTTTAAGACAAAGCATGGACCACCTAGGATTCTTAAGATTTGGAAGAAAACTAACTTAGTAATACTAGTTGAGTTTAATGGGGAGAAGTATATTCTGAAGGATTCGCTGAGGGGATACGGGTTATACGAGTTAATGTACATGAAGCTTTTGAGAATGGAGGGCTATCCAGTTCCTGAACCAGTTGATTTCTATCCAATTGAGTTAGTTACCGATGAAGACTGGGCATATGGGAATATAAGTAGGTATCGAGGTATCCTGGTTTATCGGTACGTGGAGGGAGAGTGTCTCTGTAATAATATGACTGATAGGAATGTTAGCAAGGCGCTAGATTTAATGAAAAGGATTCATTTGGATCCTAGGCACAAGCGATCAAGACCATTCATCCCGAATTACAAGAACGCGGAGGTAGGGAGATTAATGTACTATATTAAGAGATTGGGCATAGAGGGTGAGACCGCATCATTATTAAAATCTCTAGCTGAGTTATACTTAGATGAGAAAATAGATTACATACTTATTCATGGCGATTATAGACCACAAAACCTTCTTTTAACAGATTCTAAAATCTGCATGATAGATCTGGAAGGAATCTCTGATGGAGCTGATAAATATAAGGACGCTGGAACATTCGCAGCTGAATCATTTAGAATAGGCTACAATAAGATAGAGGAGTTGTTAACTAGTTATGGTTATAATGTTGATTCCATACGATACATCTTTTACTTAATGAGGAGATTTTTAGTTATTCTCCGGTACGATAATAGAGAGTCAATAAAGAGGAGAATAACAAATCTGATTCTAACAATATTGAGAAGTAGGATCAAGAGATAATTCACTTAGAAGCCAATTTCATCGCTTTAAACAATGCTTTCCTAAATACTTCTGGTTCAGGATAAGGTTGTTCCTTATAAATGTCGAAAATCACAACTTTCTTTACATCAACTACTTTATCGATCTTGTTTATCTTATCTATCAAATCAGTTAAAGTATCTAGATCAACGCAGGAACCACATACTAATAAGTCATAGTCTCCACTAATCCTGTAAATACCTCTTATCTCTGGATAAGTAATTAGCTTCTTAACCACTTCATCAACATCCCCCCTAATCTTAAGGAAGAGAAAAGAACCGCCCTCGAAACCTATTTTCTTACAATTAATCTTGATCGTGTACTTCTCTATTATCCCTAGATTCTCAAGCTTTCTTACTCTTGCAGCGGCTGTAGCAACACTAATATTTAATCTCTCAGCGAGCTTATTGAATGAGATTCTAGCATTCTCAGTAAGTATAGTTAGTATCTTTATGTCCAATTCATCTAGGTTCTTTATCTTCTCTAGAGCTTTGCTCATAAAAACCACATTTAACCACCCTTCAAGAACTATAAGTATTATAATCTGAATTTAAATATTTGTAAAATAAAACAATGTAATAAATATATAATTATTTAGTTTGTATTTACTTGTGATTGTAGTTTCTCCCTATAGCTTTAAGAATCTCTATAAGCAAACCAAGACCCTTCTTAGCATCCTTATCTCTTAGAGCTCTCATAGCGCCAAATAATCCTACTGGCTTAACAGAATCCTTTGACAAGGCCTCTAAAGTACTATTGATTAATTTCGCTGTTCCATCAAGCTTATCATAATCAATTTCGCTCAAGATATTAGTTAACTTATCGAAATTATCTAGGGCTTTTAGTAATCCAGTTGTAACGAATACTTCGGATGCTCTTCCGATAACTTCCTCGTCGATAAGTCCCTCTATTAGATCCAGGAGACCCATTTTACTCATTTTAACTATTATATTCGTGAATTTTTGTAATGCTTCTAATGTTTCTTTATCAGCTGAGGGAGCGATCTTCTCAGCTATAGTTGATGCACTACTTTTTTCGCATTCCTCAACAGACACTAACTCTTCTTTCTTTTCAGACATATCTACCACCCCACTTTAGATAATATACCTGGTCGAGTAGCTTCAAAATAAGACCTAAATATCGGCTGCATTAACTTAGGATACTTGACTGCAACCCAATAAGTAGCTATGAATATATCCTCCTGGAGCCTCTTGAACTTTGACATGCGGATAGGTAGCGGTGGATGATTATAATCACTAATAACGAATGTTCCTTCACCATTCGATACGATCGGGCAATGTGTTCTACCATCAGCAACCGAATCTAAACCATGTAATCTATCAGCAACAACCTCGGCATGCAAGTGAGCTGTGACACCACTCTTAGAAGTGGGTACATTAGAACAGTCTCCTATTGCAAAGGCATCATCGTAACCCTCTATATTCAACTTAAACTTATCAACTTTGAAGAACCCTGTATCATCAAGTACCTTCTCTGGAGTTACCTTTATTTTAGGACCAGTATTAACAGGAACGACGGTTGCCACATCGTATTTTACTTCATCACCCTCTAGGCTATAGATCTTCTTTTCCTTTGTATCAATGCTATCAACTGTGAAATATGTTTTCACTTCAATACCTCTCTCCTCTAATTTAGGTTCAATAATATCGCTAACAGTTTTCGATGGATACGCGTGAGGGAATGGCATACCTAAGATTACCTTAACTTTATCGTGAACTCCCATGCGTCTAAATAGGTTAGTGGATAAGAAAGCTGCTTTATGAGGTGCTGGTGGACACTTATATAATGGGTCAGCTACTCCAATAAAGAATGTGCCTTTCCTAAGCTTTCTTAACGTATTCCATAGTTTCTTTGCATCAGCGATGCTAGAGAAGTAATCTCCATACTCATTTAGTATCTCTCTGTTCCCCTTGATAGCGTCGTAATCTAAGTGTACTCCAGTAGCAATTATTACGTAATCATATTCGATTCTGGCTCCATCGCTAGTCACGACATATCTATCATCTAAGTTAACTTCTGATACAGCCTTATTCACGAACTTAACTTCATCTCTCAACAAGCATCTTATTGGTTTCTGGAACTCTTTTCTAGATCCCTGAAAAGCAACAAATAGTTGACCTGGCTGAAACGTATGGTAACGACTCTTATCGATCACAGTTACGTCATACTCATCGGGATTTAATAAATTAGCTAGAATGGCTCCTCCAGAGCCCCCACCAATAATGAGAACACGTTTCTTAGACATATTTATCATCTCGAATAATTCTTAAAAAAAATTTAATAAGGATTTATTTCACAACCTTAATAACAGCTTTAATAACTCCGCCTTCCTCACTTAACTCTACTAATTCACAACCAGTTCTCTTGACCCAAGCTTCAATATCGGGTTTAAACCCTGGATCCGTCGCTAGTACCTCTATTATATCACCATTATTCGCTTTCCTATATGCTCTAACAACTTTAGTTATTGGACCAGGACAAGCCATATTCCTAGCATCAACCTTAATAACATTTCCAGACATTGTTGGTTCCTCTTTTTCACGTTTTTAAATAAAGATTATCTCCGCGTCTCCACTCTCCTGCATAAAGTATGTTGCTCCAACCACATCATCAACTATTGGATCCATATCCTCCTTCTTTATACCCATGATCTCAGCCATTAGTGAACAGACATAGATTTTTACGTCGCCTGCTTCTTTTGCATCCTTAAGCATGTCATACCAAGAGGGAGCCTTTATTCTCTCCATACCTTCATGTATCTTTGGAACGAAGTCCTCGAATTCTTTGGGGAATCTTGGTTCAGGTTTATTCTTGGTGAAGTACGGTGTTGCAAAGCCGGTGACGAAGATCCTGACAGAGAGGCCTAGATTAGCTGCTGTTTGTGTAAGAACGCCGAGAGGTATGAATTTATCTGCGGTGCCTGAAAACATTACTATAGCAAGAGTCTTAGCCATATAAAACACCTAAATATTTGTTTAAATATTCTTTGTTTTACTTAATTTTTGTTCAATAGAAATAGGTTAATATCATATAAAAATCTTTATTATTTACAATGGATATTACTATAGATTCCCCACCTATACGTGCTTTCAATATTCTTTTCTTTTTGTATAATTGATTTGCTCAAATAAACATATCGATATATAGTAAAATTCTTAATTTTTATTTCTTTTTTCAATGAATGAGTAAATATTTGTTCAATATAACATGTAATATTAAATATTTTCTCGAATAGGTGTGTTTAATGGAGTCTTGGAAGCCAGATAAGTACGTGTTCTGGTGGGCCTCTCTCGTTTTATTGGTAGGCACTTTCATGGGTCTATATATTATATTTGGTTTAGTTGCTCCTAAACTTTTATTAAGTAAGTTGGGTTTAACAGATGTGCTTAGTAATTTTCTTTCTAAAAATATGCCGTTCTTTGGACCTTTCATAGGGATTCATGGCCACATAAATCACTTCACAACAATGCTTTTTATTATTGCATTATCAATAGGATTGGTAAAGTTCAATGCGTTATCAAGGAAGATAATTATCGCGTTATTAGTACTTGGTATTATTGTCTGGCCAATGGCGATGTATAGTTTCGCTATTGGAGGTCTAGAAGCTGTATTACCCATAATGGCGCTCAGGATACTCTAGCGTTTATATTAATGTTCTGGATAGGTCTAGCTTCTATAGGTTTATTCAGGGAGTTCGGTAAATTCGAGATAAAAGTATCAGATCTATCGAACATATATAACTACTTAGTGTTCGTGACATTTATACTGACTGGTGCACTCATGGCTTTCGGAGGATGGCTTGCTATTGGATATGAACTAGCTGGAGCGGCGATACCTAAGGTTTTTGCATCGCTGCATCAGCATGGGATCTTGCTTGTATGGGTAGGTTTTATTGGCACTCTTTTAAGTTTGGATTCTGGTGTCGGTGAGAAGTTCGGGAGGCTTGTATCCTATATCTACTTTGGTGGTGCATTGCTATACATAATTGGTATGCTTATGTTTAGTTTTTTCGTGAGCTTATGGATCATCCCAGTTTTAGGAGGGTTCATTAGTGGAGTTGGAGCTTTGATCACGTTATTAAATATACTTGGATTTAAGAGGGAGAGAGAATCAGGTTTCGTTGGATTCATTAGAATAGTGTTCGTTTTAATTTTCCTATGGTTAACCATCTATATCATGTACGGTTCCTGGTACTTTGGTTACCTCGTGACATTTGGAGGAGATAATGCCTCAGCAATATTAAGTAACTATAGCGCTAGCCCACATCTAAGTGTCCTTAAGACACTTCACCAGAGAAATGCTGAGTGGAGTTTACTTGGAGCCATTATTCTTTACGCAGCATACAAATTTGGGTTCGAGGGAGAGAAAATAAATATTGTAGCTGGATTTATAGTTCTAGCGCTTTTATCAGCTACGATTGGAGTTGGCCTATTTTATGGTGCACTAGTTCTGAAAACTGTGGGATTACCTATAGCGGCCATAGTGCTGAGACTTGGAGAATACGCCTTGGTAATATTAAGTATCTACTTGATATTTACAATCCCTAGAGTAAAATAAATTTTCTTTTTTCTTTCAAATAAGTTAAATAGAGATATATGCCTTCTAACTTTCTATTTGATTCCTCATTTTTTCGTGGTCATTATGAGGAGGAGTGTGATTGTTTTAGCTGGTGGTAAAGGATCTAGGTTCAATAGTTCTAGTAAGAATCCCGTAGATAAATTAATGGTAAGAATCAATAATAAGCCGATGATTTTCTGGGTTCTAGAAAAGGTTTCAGGTTTATTTGAAGAGGTGATTCTATCTACTAGTAGTGCTAGAGCTAAAGCTTATAGAGAGTTAATTGGTTCTAGAGATATTAAGATAGTTATAGATAAGCCTATTGGTTGTGATGGCCCCCTACTTGGAATAGCTTCTAGTTCTCGATATTTGGAGGGTGAGGTCACACTGATTATTCCAGGTGACATGCCTTTCATTAATCCAGAATCATTGGTTAGAATGGTGTTTCTGCTGGGTGAACACGATGTTCTCGTTCCTTTATGGAGAAATGGTCTAACTGAGAACTTATTATTTAGTGCTAAATCAAGCTATCTAAGAGAGATTAGTTATTACCTTTGCTCTAAGGGTTACTGGGGTCCAAGCGGTATTATTAGGGCTTCATCAGATTCTTATTTAGTTAGTTTAGAGAAGATTTTTCAGGATCCAATTGAACTAGTTAACATTAATACTTACGAAGATCTAGCTAATCCTAGATTAAGAGAAATTCAAGGGGAAGGGGATATAGTGCTTAAAAGGTATCTTCCAGCTATAAGTGATAGTGGCGATGTAAGGGATTTAACCAGAGAGTTAGAAAATAGAGATAATCTTTTTCTTCTAGCACTGGCATATTACTCGCTAGGAGTACGCGGTAACGATGATGCATTGCTGAGAAGTGCAGAGATTTTCGGGATTGAGGGTGAATTCTACTTGGAGAGGGGGATTCATGGCTTAGCTTCACTCGCATATAAAGATGCTGGAATAGTACTAGAGAATTCTAAGTATGCTTCTATTTCGGAAAAATATTATGAGAAATCTAGGTCAATTTTAAGGGTTCTTAATCTTACTCCTGGTAAACATTAAGCTAATTATACATCATTTCACTACGTGGTAAGATTATTACCTAGTGTAATTCGGGTTATCAATTATTTTTACTTCACCATTTTCCTGAACCACGATCTTGCTGAAGCCCTTCAGTTTTATGTCTCCATAATTATGCCCAGCATCTGATGGATAAATGGCTAGGAAGATTAATGGTTTATCACCAATATTCACAGCTCTGTGCGCGTGGTATGGAGGTACGTATATAACTGAGTTAGGCTCTATTTTAACTATTTTTGTTTCCCCATTTTTATCCATTATTAACATTAATCCCGTGCCCGACAACCCAACGTAAACCTCCGCTCTATCCTCCTTCTCATGGAAATGACCCTTAGTCATGTAGAACTCTCTCCCAATTTTCCCTGGGTATAATATGGTCGTGGCGAATGATAAGTTACCGTCCTGCCTCTCTGTTTCGTAAGCATAGACCTCGTATATAATAGGGTCACTTCTTATTAATATTTCTTTGACAGCTGATTTATCGTAGTAGAAGTCCTTCATGTCACTTAGCTTTCTAACGATTTTCTTAGTGAATCTGCTTAGTTCCCCTGATCCAAGATTGATTCTTATTCCATCCATAATTCTCATTTGTGTTAGCACCTCTAGGAATCATGGAGATTAATTATAGATTGTTTAGACGCAATAAAAATATTTTTAGTTATGAAGGAATTATTAAGCAAAAGGAAATCAGCATCATTATAGATGTGATTTATATGCCTAAGGTATCCTTGGTAAGTAAAGAGGAGTTATCTCGGTTGAAGAATGAGAGATTAGTGGTTCGAGATATCAGTAAGCGTTTTGATAACAAGGTTATTCTACGTAAGATAACGTTTTCTATTAATCCAGGGGAAATACTCATTATTGTGGGTCCATCAGGAAGCGGTAAATCAACCCTACTTAAGATACTATGTAGGTTAATTGAACCTGATTCGGGTCAAATCAAGTTGGGTAGCATCAATATCTTGGAGCAAGATGTCTTATTTGTGAGAAGGATCTTGACATATGTTGCTCAGATACCAGTTATGTTTGAGGGTACGGTGCGAGATAACTTGCTTTTAGCACCTAGATATCTCGGATTGCACGTTAGTGAAGATGAATTAGTTAAGATTATTGAGGAGGTTGGTTTGAATAAATCCTTCCTTGATATGATTGCTGATAATTTATCTGTGGGAGAGAAACAGAGGGTTGCTTTAGCTAGAGCACTATTGCTAGATCCATTAATCCTCCTATTAGATGAACCGACATCCCATCTAGATCCAGAGAACACAAGGATTCTGGAGGACTTAATAATAAGTCTCAACAAGAGGAGGGAGAAAACTTTCCTCATTGTTACCCATGATTATAATCAAGCTAAGAGATTGGGAGATAGAGTGTTAAGACTTGATAACGGTGAGTTAAAGGAGTTTAAGGTGTGATCTTAAATGTATCAATTAATGATCGATAAGCTAATAGGTATAATCGCACTAGTTTTCGCTCTTTTGACGTATCTAAAATTAAGAGCTTTTAAGGTTGAGAAAGAGCTTGCATTAGCTGTTGTTAGAGCAATAATACAGTTAATGACAATAGCATTCTTTCTCGGAATCATAATCAGTATCGATAATCCAATTTACACAATATCTGTTTTAGCATTCATGATAATGTTTGCCGCTTATATCGCTAAAAGCAAGGTAATTAAGGTTCCAGGGCTATATGAACCAGCAGTAATCGGGATTCTTGTGGGATCTACATTAACAATAATTTACACGGTTTTCGCTAATATATTCCCATTACAAGCAAGGTTCATAATCCCATTTGGAAGCATGGTCATAGCTAACGCGATGAACTCTACGGCTCTAGCTCTAAACAGATATATTAGTGAGATAAAATCACACATGGATTTAATTGAATCAAAATTAGCTCTAGCTCTACCAGTGGATATAGCTAGTAAGCCTCATATTAGGGAGAGTGTGAGAGCAAGCTTAATACCCGCTATCAGTACGTTGGAGTCTCTAGGATTAGTATGGATTCCTGGAACTATGAGCGGTATGATTCTAGGTGGGGCTGATCCAATTTGGGCTGCGCAATACCAATTATTCGTATCCTTCTCCATACTGTTTGGGGATGCTATAGCTAGTGTTATAGCTATATACATGGCTACGAGAGTCATTTTCACAAAGACTCACACGTTTAGTGAAAGATTTATCCTAAGTGTAAGAAATATTCGATGATTACTATTGCTCTTTTAGCGTGTTAAAAGAATTCTTTCTTTTTCTCTTTTTATGCATAGGGATAGATTTGGTCAGGAATTAAAAGCGAAAAATTTTTAAAGGCTTCGGGTATTTTCCCGCATACTATCTATATACATATAATAGAGAAGAGAATTATGGGTGATTATAAATGGGAATAATAAGAATCAGAGCGATTGGAAAGGAATTAAAAGCAATTAAGTATGATTCAAGTGATGATGTGGACAAGGTAATTGACTACGCATCGTTCATAATAACTAATGCTTCATACACACTGTTCAATGGCGAATGCATAGTACGTATTAACGGCAAAGAAGTTGCTAGTGAAGATGAGTTAAGATCCTCAATAAGGAGATACATCAGGGATAATGAAGACATTCTTGTTGAGATCCAGGCAATGCGAAGAGAGATAGTGAGCAAGAGATTACCAAGCGAGATCGTTTTGCATGCAACAAGTATAACACCGCCTGCTATGATTCAGAGATAGTTCTTTATAAACATTAAATAATTTTTATTATTCAATTTAATTGAGGATGAATATAGAGTTGAGTAAGCTTTCTTCTCGTCTAGGGACTAATTCTCTGGACAGATCTTTATTTTTCCTTAAACTAGACGCGATTTTTAGTCAGTCAATGGGGCTGTTAATAAGCAGTATCTTTATAACTCCTTTATTACTTTCGCATGGAGCTGCATTACTTTTCATAGGTTTCTTCTCAGTAATCATATATTTATCCAGTTTAGCTCAATTATTATCCCTGCAACTCTTATATAAATTCAATAAACCTAAAACCATATGCGTGCTATCCAGTTTACTTGCTCGTCTAACTCTATTGTCACTCGGTTTACTGCTAGTAATATATATGTCTCTTTCACCAGTATTCATCCTAACAACTTTTCTCTTATTTTACGTATTATCAAACATCTCGTCTATGGCTTTTAGTTACTGGATGTATTATCTAGTACCGAGTGATATCAGGGGGAGATTCTTTGCTTCTAGAATGAGGATAGCTTTAATAGTGGCTAATATGGTAGCATTAAGCTTGACACTATACCTTCAGTTTATACCCGTGAACAATAGCTTGCAGTTATATAACTATTTCCCGTTAATCTCAAGCATTATTGGTCTATTCGGATTGTTTTTCCTTTATCGAGTTGATAATGTTAAATCTGCTAATATAGCGAGGTTATCTCTCCGCACAGTTAGAAACCTACTAAAGATAAGCACGATGAGAAGGCATACTAGATCCATTTTTCTCTTATACTTCGCTATAAGTGCGGTTTTACCATTCTACACATACTACTTATTGGTGAGGTTAGGGCTAGATATGTTATCCATAGTAGCTCTCAACACTTTATCTCAGATCCTCTTGATACTGTTCGTAAAGGAGTGGGGTAATCTAATAGATCGCTTCGGAGTTAAACCGGTTCTAAGATTGAATGCTTATCTATACATATTGACTTTCTTGATTTGGCCGTTCACAACGCTACCAGGTAGGTATTTTCTCAGTATTCCCCTTTTAATAATCATTTTCTCACTGATAGGTGTGACAACGGGAGGATTAAATCTATCAGCAAACTTAATATCATACAAATTGCTAAGGAAAGAGGATTCAGCATACGGAATAATGGTGAATAACGTATTTATATCCTTGGGAAGCTTATTAGGCTCTATATTTGGAACCATCCTATCAGAACCATTAAGCTATATGGAGCTCAGCTTAGTTTTCACGATAAAACTACAGAAGGTGAATCACTACTTTTTAATAGATATATCTGGACTAGACTTCTTATTCATAATAGCAGCTATAATTGGGTTTATTTCCCTAAAACAATTCAGGAGATATAGAGTTATTGATGAGGAGGATGAGGAGAAAAAATACGTAGAGTTAATAGTTGGGTTAAGGAGGTACATAAATAATTATAGGGGTCTCGTCACGGTGTTAATTGAGAATGGCGTTAAGAGAATAGAGAGAACAATCTATAGCGCGAGAAAAATAAGAATAAATGAAAAATCAAGAAATAGAGGGAGCCTAAGAAATGATTTATGGAAATAGAGCTAGCATCGCTATTAAAGGAGCGAAAGTTGACGCGATAAGAGACATTACCGTTATCATAGTATTTAGAGTTGGACCAGCAGTATCCTTAAATGGATCACCAACAGTATCTCCAACAACAGCAGCTTTATGAGCTTCAGACCCCTTACCACCGAAATGACCATCCTCAATATATTTCTTCGCATTATCCCATGAACCACCAGAATTAGCCATGAATAACGCGAAAATAAAACCAGTAGCTATGCTCCCAGCTAAAAACGAAGCTAACGCTCTCACTCCCAATAAGATGCCGACAATTATAGGTGCAATAGTAGCGGTTATTCCTGGAACAATTAATTCTTTTAACGCACCTTTCTCAGCTATTGATACACATCTAGCGTAATCCGGCTTCTCAGTACCCTTAATAATGCCAGGTCGCTCTCTAATCTGCGCTCTAATATCTTCTATCATTAACTCAGTATTTCTACTAACTGCAAGAATTAACATAGCTGAGATAATAGGTGGCATAGCAGCACCAATAAGTAATCCAGAAACAACGTTAGGGCTAACTAGATTAAGCACTCTACCAGGATAAACAGATACCTGCTTATTAACCTCATTAATAGTATTAACTAGTAACTGGAGATTAACGATCTCTGCGTAAGCAGCGAATAGAGCTATAACAGTTAATGCTGCAGCTCCTATTGCGAAACCCTTAGTTATAGCCTTAGCAGTGTTACCAGCTGCATCTAATCTATCAAGCAAACTAATTACATCTTCTTTTAAACCAGCTTGCTCGGCTATCCCTTTAGCGTTATCAGCTATGGGTCCATAAGCATCAGCTGAAACAATCGTGCCAACAATACCAAGCATACCTATTGCTGATATAGCTATTCCATAGATTGGGTATAATCCAAAGTAAACCGAGATGTACCATGCGACAAGCATTGCTATTGACACACCTATCACTCCAGGAATTATGCTCATTATCCCGTAAGAGAAACCCATCAATATATTAACAGCTGTTCCAGTGACTGATGCTTCAGCAACTTTTTGTGTTGGCTTACGATCGATAGAAGTATAATAATCAGTTGTGTAACCCATTACTGCTCCAGCCAGCAATCCCGCTACAGTAGACCAGAATATAGCTGGATTAGCATTAAACCATTGAACAAATGCATATAGGATTATTATGTACGTCACAACAGCTATTAGTGTAATCCTATTTAATGATGCTCCAGGGTCTTCATGCGCATGAATCTTAACCCAGGATAAACCGATAAGAGTAGCAATTATTCCACCAGCGGCAATCACGATTGGGAAATAGATATATATGGAGGGTAACCCAAAGTTATGGAACATCTCGTATCCAATAACCATCGCTGCTATAATGCTTGCTACATAAGAGTCATATAGATCCGAGGCCATTCCAGCAACATCACCAACATTATCCCCAACATTATCAGCTATAACTGCGGGGTTCCTAGGGTCATCCTCAGGTAGTTCTAGCTCGACTTTACCAACTAAATCAGCTGCAATATCAGCGGTCTTAGTATAGATTCCGCCTCCAGCCTTAGTGAATAAAGCGACAGAGCTAGCTCCTAAGCTGAATCCAAGTAGAACTTGGAAGTCATTAAATACCCAGTAGAATAAGGTTATACCGGCGAGAGCAGATCCAACAACCATTAATCCCATCACTGTTCCCCCAAGGTAAGCAATGAGAAATGCTTTTCTTATTCCTTCTTTTAAAGCAGAATACGTTGTTCTTACATTTGCTCTCACTGCAACTTCCATCCCAATAACTCCAGCTAGCATCGAGAAAATCGCTCCAAAAATATAGGATGCTGCGACATATACATTGAAAGCTAGAAAGAGAACTATAGCCATCACAGCGACAAAGAGTAGTAGATAGACATCCTGTGTTTTAAGAAACGCTCTTGCACCTTCATGTATAGCGTGAGCGATCTCTCTCATCCTCTCTGTTCCAGCTTCAGCCTTGCTCACAAAATAACCGATTACTAATGCAACTAAAATGGCTAGGATGCTTGTCACGAACCCCAATATGATCCAGAGCATGTCAAAACCTCCTATAAAAATGAACATCCAACTTAGAAGTCTTAATGGGAAATTGGTTATGGT
>JALWRR010000006.1 GCA_026993975.1 Promethearchaeati archaeon
ATGGGGAACTTAGTAGCGAAGAAGAATGGTCAGGGAGAAGGTAAAGTCATGGTAGCTGCGCACATGGATGAGATAGGTTTAATGATAAATAATATAGGTAAAAACGGTTTTCTACGCTTCGTACCAATCGGGGGATGGAGCGATAGAATATTACCAGGTCAGCGAGTTTTAATAATCACTAAGACCGGCGATATCGTGAGAGGAGTAATTGGATCCAAACCACCGCACATAGAGAGGCCTGAAGAGAGAGAAAAAATAATTCCAATGAAGGATTTATTCATTGATATCGGGGTAACATCGGATGAAGAAGCTAGAAAGTTAGGAATCACAATTGGATCAATTGCGGTAATAGAGAGGACTGTTGAAAAGCTAGGTAATCAAGACGTTATAACTGGAAGAGCTTTCGATGATAAAGTGGGTGTAGCTGTAGGGATAGAGACATTGAAAATCCTAGAAAACAATAAGGCTGATGCATACTTCGTTTTCACTGTACAGGAAGAGGTAGGTTTAAAAGGAGCGAGAACAGCTGCATTCTCCATAAATCCAGATGTGGGTATAGCAATAGATGTAACCATAGCAACTGATATTCCTGGAACGCCTGAGCAAGCTCAGATCGTTAAATTAGGGAAGGGACCAGCAATCAAGATAATGGATGGTCGATCTGGTAGCGGTTTAATAGCTCATCCAGCTGTTCGCGAGTTACTAATCAATGTAGCGGAAGAGGAGAATATTCCTTATCAATTAGAGGTGCTTCCTGGAGGAACAACAGATGCATCAGCAATACAGTTAACTAGAGAGGGAGTTCCTACTGGAGCGATATCAGTTCCCACAAGATATATTCACTCACCCATAGAGGTATTGCACCTAAACGACGTAGTCAACACGATTAAGCTTCTCGATAAATCTATAGAGAAGATTGATTCTCACTGGATAAACAATGTGTTAAAGAGAAGAATAAAGTAAATTCCATTAAACTATTTTTTAGAAAAATAGTAAAAAAGAATTACCAATCTAGCAATCTTTTTTCTCCCTCAAGCTTCTTTATATTGGTTACATCCTGTACCACTTCAAGAGTTCCAAGATATTTTCCGTCATCATCTCTAACAGGGAAATACCTTATGTATATCAATCTACCCCTCATGTTTATCCAGAATTCAGCAACATTTCTTCTACCAGCCTTAAACTCCTCTATAATCCTATTCACAATATCAACGCTTCTCGGTGGGTGACATAAGTCAACTAATCTACCAAGTACAGTTCTAGATCTCGGGAATACCCTTTCACCAGCCTTACTGAAAAACCTTAACTTATTATCAGCATCTATGAAAGTTATGTCTACAGGTAAAGTTCTAAAAATAGCGTTAATCTCTTCGAGATTTAAGTAACCTTCCTGTAAAGAGAGATCATTATCTCTAATTAAAGGTGATTTATCTACTTTACCAATCTGATTCCGTATAACCGATGGAAGCTTCTCTAACTGCTCCTTGCTCAAATCATTCTTTATCTCGTATGGATAAATAGGCTTCACATCTTCTCCCCATCCCTGAGTTGGCTTGATCTTATAGAACCCTATCTCATCACTGCTCTCTCTAATAGCTTTCCACTCACCATCACTCAATAATACTCTGAGAGTTGGATACAGTATATTGTTCTCTCTAAAAACCATATCCATCATTGCTTTAACAAGCTCGGATCCCTGTTCACGCAGTGACGCTAAGTCATCCTTATCTGGCGCTTCACCCAAGCTCTCTATTTGGCTAGTAAACTTCTTTATCTTATTAAGTAATTGATCCTGCTTAGTCCATAATACCCTAGGAACAGCGCTTATTCCTCTACACTCAATATATGGGAAAACCAGTAATTGTTCTCGCATAAAGTGCTTCTTGATTCCATAGGTGCTGCGTGCTGTTTCATATATCCTCCTTATTAATTCCCTTAATTTATCATCGCTAGTAGTAGAATCAATTGATCTAAGATATAAATCGAGCTTCTCTGCATCCCTAATAAGCTCCATATTCTCATTAATAAAATCATTCAACGGATGATTACTTGGCAAGCTTGATAAGTCAACATTTCTAGTGAGAGATTCCCGAAATAACTCAACGTGAAGATCACATAACTTCACTATATCGAAAACAGATATGCCTTCGCGAACCAACTGCTGCTCTATAAAAGGTATTTCCCAAGGCTGGATATCTTTTAAAACATCTCCAAACTCAGCTTTCAACTCCTCGATATCCCTACCACTATGTAACTCCTTAACAATTGATCTCAATAGGCTTATCTTATTCTCCAGGACACTTAAACCATTTTCTTTCATTGCTTATCACGTTTTTAATCACTAATAATTTGAAAAATAACTATGTTATATTTAAAAATTTTATTATATAAAAACCAGAAAAAGATTCATGAAAAAAGAT
>JALWRR010000007.1 GCA_026993975.1 Promethearchaeati archaeon
GATCTATGAAGTAACAACAATGATAAACAATACGGTGACTTCTATATTCACAGATGGTGTTACGGAGGAAGCTTTTCAAGACTCTGAGAAAAGAGACCAATTCGAAGATAAACTGGAAGAAATTATTAGAAAAATACCAATTAAGATAACTTTTGTTGGAAGTGGAGGAGTTGGGAAGACAACAATGGTTAGATTACTTGCTAGAGGAATAATAAGTCACGAATATCAGCCCACTATATTTGCTGATGTTGAACACTTAGATATAACTATTGGCGCATTCTCCCTCTCTTTGTTTACTGTAGCTGGGCAAGAGCAATATAGAAGAACATGGGACGTAGTTAGTGAAGCAACTGATATTGCGATACTAGTTCTTGATAGCACTCCAGACAATTTACGTGAAATGCGTGAAAACATATATCCGCGTATTAAGCAGCTTGCTCCATACGCTAGGTATGTAGCTATTGCTAATAAGCAGGATAGACCAAATGCGATTCCTCCAGCAATAATTGAGGAACAGTTAGGCATTCCAACATACGGAATGATAGCGATTCATCCAGAAGCAAGAGAGAAGTTACTTAGTATATTAGAGAGAATTATCTCAGAAACACCATAGTTCCAAATTTACTTTCTATTCACCTTCTTCATGCAATTGTTTTAATAATGCACGTTTAACCCTCATAAATTCTTCAAGACCGATTTGACCCTGATTAAATTTAGCCTCTAGATCTTGTAGCAACTCTTTTATGACATACATATTTTTTGTTTCTTGATTTGCCTTCTTGTTCGTGAATAAATCTTTATGCTCATCGTTCAAAGCATTGTTAATATCGCTTCTCAGCGCATTAATACTTTCAATTATTTGTGATCTCAGTTGAAATAAGTTTTCTCTAACAATCCTTGTACTTGGTTTCAGCACCTTATACTTTAGTTCAATATTTTCCCTAATGTCCATTTCCTCATTTGAATTACCACTATCTACGTTATGCATAATCGAGATTAACTTATTCGCTGTTTCCTCGTCTACTCTAAGAAAATATTTTTTTCCACCGAGATTCTCTATACATACACCGGTATTTAGGAACTTTCTACAGTGGTAAATAGAGATATAATCGTTTGTCGGAATAATCTTTTTTATAGATGACTTGGTTGTATCAATAACGCAGATGAATTTATCTAATAAAACTAATATTTCCTGCCTCAAGAAGAATACATCCATAATCACTGAATTAACGAATTTACTAGATGCAGTTATTATCCTTGCTAATTCTAGTATCTTATGTATCTCCTTTTTTACTTCCAGCATTTTACTAGCAATGGTTTTGATGCTATTAGCATAATTATTAATTTTTTGACTATAGGAACCCAGGAGGTCATTTATTATTGATAGGTTAAATGTCTTATTCTCGATATTAATAGTATCCTTAACTGATTTCCGTAATTTTATTGCTAGATCTCTTAAATCTTCTTCCAATTTTTCAATTACGAGTCCTATGTCAGTAAACATCTCTACTATTTTTGAGGTAATACCTTTTCTGTGGAAATATAGGATCGTTATCTTTTTCGATATGATTCCAGCAGTTTGATCAATTTTAAGAATTATTTTGTCGATATATTCTCTGATTTTCTCAACTTTTTGAACAAATTCGTAGAACTTGCGTCTCATTTCAGAAAAAACTTTTTCTAGCGGTACTATATCTAACCCGTTGCAGTATGGGCATCTTTCCTGAAAACTATTGTATAAAAATTGCTTTCTATACTTTAATTTAAATACATGTTCGCAGTGCTTGCAATAGTAAACCATGGATTCATTTGTATTATAGTCACTAGCAATTGCCAATAATGTCCCCTCTAGTATCATATCCATCGTATAAAAATACAATTTCGTGATCACTAAGAAGTATTAAAAGAGGGAGATTATCGACGTATTCTCTAGATAATCATAATGCATCTTTAACCGTTAATCTTGATGCTTCACTTACTTATAAGAAGAATTAAAAAGCATAAATAGTATCTTTAAGAATCGATTATAGTCAGAGTAAAGGTGGCGAAATATGTCGGATGAACTACAAGGTAATGTCAAATATGTATCTGTTAGCAAGATTAAGGAAGGACATTATGTGGTTATTGATGGGGAACCAAGCAGAGTAGTGTCTATAGCTAAAAGCAAGCCAGGTAAACATGGAGCGGCCAAAGCGCGCATAGTCGCTGTTGGAGTTTTTGATGGCGTTAAAAGAACGATAATTAAACCCGTTAGTGATAAGCTACCGATTCCAATCATCGAAAAACGTGAGGGGCAGGTCATTAATTTGAGTGAAGATATAGTGGAGGTAATGGATTCGGAAACATATGAAGTTCTGGAGATGAGCCTCCCAGATGACCCATCCTTACGCGAAAAAATCCAGCCAGGTACTTATGTAGAATATTGGTTAATGCTTGGAAAACCAAAAATTGTAAGCCTAAAACGCACTAGAGAATAAATTTTTCTATCATCAATCGAGAATTAACGGTGATCTTATTTGTCAAATTCAGTTAAAGAGAACATTAAGTACTTTGAGAAAGCTGGTGAGATCGCTAGACGAATAAAGAAGGAGATTATTCCCAACATAGTTAAACCTGGCGAGAAAATTCTAAGTATAGTAGACGCAATAGAGGGAGAAATAGCTAAGAATAATGCTCAACCAGCATTTCCAACCAATATAGCTATCGACTATATCGCCGCTCATTATACACCAGATAACGAAAAGGACAAGGATACGATTATTCCTGAAGATAAGATAGTTAAGGTCGATTTTGGTGTTCACGTTAATGGTTATCCAGCTGATAACGCAATAAGTTTTTATTTTGGAGAAGACGATGATTTGCACGCTATGATTGAAACCGCGAAGGAAGCATTTTTCAAAGCCCTTGAAATAATAAAACCAGGTGTTGAACTCACACAGATAGGTAGCGTAATAGAAGACTACGTAAATGAACGCGGCTATAAGGTTATAGAGAACCTCAATGGACATAAAATGGATCAATATGTCTTGCATGGTGATAAAGAGCTCCCAGTAAGTTCAAAAACGAGAAATCCAGGAAAAATCGAAGCAAATGAAGTATACGCTATGGAAATATTTGTGACTAAAGGCGCGGGTTGGGCTAAAGCAATAGATGATATAAGGATATACAGTGTTATTGAACAGTTACCTAAGCGATTACCGATTCATTTAAAATCAGCTAGAATAATTCTTAGTGAGATAATTAAAGAGAGAAAAGGTCTCCCCTTCACACCTAGATGGTTGTTAAAGAAGTTTTCGTATCCCGAAGTGCGAATAGCTATTGCTTCTCTTGAAAGAGTAGGTGTACTAATTCCGTATCCAGTACTCGTAGAGAAGGATACTGCGCCAGTAGCGCAATATGAAGATACGATACTAATAACTCGCGATGGCGCTAGAGTACTAACTTAATGAAATGGGAAAGAAGATGTATATTTTAAATATAAAACGAGGAATTCATCAAATAAGAGTGTTTGTTTAAAGAAATTTTAATTGGTGAATAATGTGTCATCAACTGCTAAGGAAAAAGAAGATCCATTAAAAATTGGCATAGTATACATTTATGCAAGTAAAAATAACACAATCGTCCATATTACTGACGCTACTGGAGCGGAAACAATAGCAAGAAAATCAGCAGGCATGTATACTGACGCTGATAGAAATAAACCTACTCCCTGGGTAGCTATGCTTGCAGCAAAAGCAGCTGCTGAAGAAGCTGTTAATGCAGGGATATCAAGAGTTATTGTTAAGGTTCGTGGGCAAGGGGGGAATAGGTCTCCACAACCTAATAATAGAGCTGTAAGTGCGGCGATTAAAGCATTAGTAAGAGCGGGATTAAGAATAATAGCTATCGAGGATGTCACACCGATACCTCATGACTCAATAAGGAAACCCGGTGGACGTAGAGGTAGACGTGTATAAGGTGTTTTATTATGAGCAGAGCACCACGTGTCAAGAAGAAACGACGTTTATGGATAACAGCATTTGCTCCAGATATATTAGGTGGTATGGATAAGCCATTAGCCAAAGTACTTTGTACAACTCCATCCGACTTGATTAACAGGGTCATAACTGTTAAGGGAACTGAATTCACTAGGGATTTTGAGGATAGAGGAATGAATCTTTATTTCAGGATAATAAAGGTCACTCCCGCAGGTGCACAAACAACTCTTATAGGACACGAGTACTCTAGAGAAATCATATCATCCAAAGTGAGAAGAAGAATGTCAAGAGTAGAGCTGATTATCAGAGTTTATACGAAGGATGGGCATAGAGTTAAAGTAAGTATACTTGCAATGACAGCACATAGATGTAACTATGCGCACAAGAAAGAAATAAGAAAAATTTTCGAAGAAACAATTCTAGAAAAAGCTAAGAATTACGGATACGAGGAATTTATATATAATCTAGCGATAAGAAAGGCTTGGCATGGAGAAATGATAAAGAAAGCTAATAAGATTTACCCCATTAGAGAATTTCTGATTTATAAAAGCAGAGCGGAAACCGTTATTGTTCCACCAGATGAAATTGATAAGGCTATTGAAGGTGAAGAGGAAGTAGAGAAGAGAGCGGAAACTTACGTCGTCAGGAGGTAAATAACTTGAAAAATCTTTTTTAGTCTCATACTATCAATCTCACTTCTCTTCTTAACTATTCCACATAAGCACCCATATCACTAAGCATTTCATCTATAACCCTCAGCGCCTCTAAAACCATTTCTTCAGATTTAGCTCCAGTACACACAATTCTACCAGACCTAAAGAGAAGCATTACCACCCTAGGATTCTGTAATCTATATACTGCTCCCGGAAAAATCTCCGGTTCATAATGAACATTTTCACGCCCCAGCATAGCCACTAACTCTAGATTTATCGGCTTACCTAGATCAGCACTAGCAACGATGTTTTGAAGTTTTATTTCTGGTTGCTCGTCTATATCTACTCCTGCTCTTTTTAATAAATCTACTAGAGTCTTCGCCACTCTATCCAACTCCTCTTTATTCTTTGCTCCAGTTATCACAATATTTCCTGAACTAAAAATAAGCAAGCTAGCTCTTACATCTAATCTTAACTTTAAGATCAATCCAGGAAATTCTTTAGGCTGGTGCCTAACTATAAACGGCCATTCTTCATCAATCATTTTTCCAGCTCTATCTTGCTCTTCTTGAATCTCACTTTGTAATCTCAATAACTGCTTATAGAGATCCTGTAAATCAAGCGTTCTTCCTAGATTAGCGCTTCCAACGCAGTTTTCTATCTTAAATTTAAATCTTGATTCTGCTTCAGCCTTATCGCTGCTCAAGTTTTTCGCCTCAACTAAAATTTCCTTATGAGGGATATAAAAAGGTATGACACTATTTTAGATTAAAGCTTTTCTTACTCAAAATTTTGATAAAATCCTAACTAATTCAAAGATAAGATTTTCACGCATTTAATGATCCCGTTTTCTGAAACGGGAATATCTTAATAAGTAATAATCATACCATTCATCATTAATTTTTCTGATGCCTCTAGGTGAAATATACATCTCTGAGTCCAATTCAACAATAAAACCTATCACTAATAACTTGTCTCCAGGACCTATCCCTCCAATAATTAAATCTCTTTCTCTTTTCTCACCAAATAATCTTACATCAATCGTACCAGTATCATCTCTAACTCGTATTATAGTTAACTTATCCTCATCTAAATCAATTTTATCCACAACTTCGCAGACTAATTTAATGTCTCTTATCTCCTTATCTAAGTATTCTGGAATTTCATTTATCTTAACTATTGGTAAAGGGTACATTGGAATCATCGCTGACTATATTAATTTAATGGTCTTCTTAATTATCTCAGCAATATCCTTTTTTCTCTTGTTAAATATTTCTAAGACCTCTTCATGCGTCACTCTCTTCTGCATTCCAGCAGCGTAGTTTGTAACAACGCAGATAGATGCATAGCATATTTCTAATTCTTTAAAAAGAAAAACTTCAGGAGACGCTGTCATGCCCACTAAGTCACCTCCAATCATTTTGAAAAAATTTATTTCTGCAGGCGTTTCGAATCGAGGGCCCTCTGTGCAGACATATACTCCTCCATCATGTATTTTGTAGCCCGCAGCGCTCGCAGCGTTGATTATTTTTCTTCTTAACTCTTCGCAGTATGGTTCAGTTACATCAGTGTGAACAACCCCTTTTTTTATAGAACCATCCCTCATTTTTATAGAGAATGAACCGTTAAAAAACGTGTAATCTCTGTTTTTTGTGAAATCTATGATTTGATTTGGGATAACTATTGCCCCAGGAGCCAAGTGCTCTCTTAATGAACCAACCGCATTTGTGGCTATTACATAACTCACCCCTAATTTAAACATACTCATAGCATTAGCTTTGTAATTCACTTTATGTGGCGGCACTGTATGAGCTTTTCCGTGTCTAGCTAAAAACGCAACTTTTTTGTCTGCGATTTCTCCAATCTCTACAGAGACACTCCCAAAAGGTGTCTCTACATTAATAGTCTCTTTATTCATGAGATTAAATAGCTCGTAAAAACCAGACCCTCCGATAATACCTATCTCCGCTTCATACTTGCCCATTCTTATCAACTCATGACTTTTTATTGAATTGCTGACTTTAATATTAAGCGCGGCTTCACTAGATCTCTATATCACTAAAGTTTTCCAGAAACACTAAAATTAAAAAATTAAAATATCAATTTGTACACATGGACTAAAAAAACCAAAATTTTTATCTATATGCTTGCTATGAGAGTATATCTCAGACTAATGATTAATAATTAACTAGGAGGTTACCATTAAATATCTAATTTGGGGATAAATTATGAGCAGAAGAAAAAGCAGTAAAAAAACTGAGAAGAAAAAAGAGCTACCGGAAGACATAGCTAGCCAATTTATTAAACCTACCGCATACAGACATCTCGTGAGAATTGCTCATATTGATGTACGGGGAGATACACAGTTATTATATGCTTTAGCTGACGTAAAAGGTGTTGGATACAGTTTAGCTCACGCTGTGATTAAGACATTAGGCCTCGATCCTTTTAAACCAGCTGGATTTCTAACTGATGAGGAAATATCTAAAATAGAGGATGTTCTAAGGGACCCAGTGAAATACGGAATACCCGCATGGATGGTTAATAGACCGAGAGATCCCGAGACTGGAGAGGATCAGCATTATATTGGTCCAGATCTAGATCTCCGAATACGACAGGATATAGAACTCATGAAGCAAATCAAATCCTGGAAGGGAATCAGACACGCTTTAGGATTAAAAGTGCGAGGTCAGAGAACAAGAACAACAGGAAGAAAAGGTCTTACAGTTGGTGTTAAGAGAAGAAGTTAGGTGAGGTTTTATGGGAGATCCAAAGCGACAGAGAAAGAAATATGTAACTCCTTCTCATCCCTGGCAGAAAGATAGATTATACGAGGAATTAATGCTTGTTGGAAAGTATGGTTTAAGAAACAAACGTGAATTATGGAGGCTTAAAACTATACTTTCTGAGATCAGAAGTAGAGCTAGAAAACTTTTAGCTATTCCAGAGAATGAGAGAAAAAAGGATGAAACCGCGCTAATTCACAAATTATATTCAATTGGAATACTAGATAAAAACGCTGTTTTAGATGATGTTCTTAATCTAACCGTTGAGGACTTCTTAAAACGTAGATTGCAAACAGTTGTATATGAGAAGGGATTAGCTAAAACTATCCATCAAGCTAGACAAATGATTGTACATAGACACATTACAGTAAATGGTAGAATAGTAACTGCGCCAGGATACATAGTTAAGAGAGATGATGTTATTGAAATTCATCCTAGGTCACCTTACATAAAATTACAGAGAACAGTTGAGGAGGCTCTGAAAGGTTCAGAAGAAGAAAAAACCGCTCAATAGTTTCTATGCATTCTAATTAAATTATCTAGTAATAAGAAGAAGTTTTCATTAATGTCCGCCACTTAACATTATTTGCTGGATGTTTAATATGATCAATTATGAGATTGGTATTATCTCTTCTCTAATTGATCCCGCAAGCATAAATATGGCTAAGAATCTTATTGAGATTTCTGACTGTGAGTTAGTTAATAAGACTAAAAACAATGAACTATATTACTGTGATGATATAAGAAGCCAACTATTGATAATTAACTCTGATCTAATTGATCTGGAGAAGTTACCTAGCTTGGAAATTAATCCTAGTCGATTAATTTTCTTAAGTCGCCACTCTTCTACAGCAAAGATACTTAGTCTATCAATTCATTTCACAGGAAATTGGACTAGTGAGGCAAAATACGGTGGTAAACCATTTTCGCTCGGCATATCTGATCCATTACTAGGAAAAATCATTTTTAATGAATTGAATAGAATAGCTGAACAAGAAAAACTAGAGAAAATCCCGATATCACTAGAAGCTACGCATCACGGACCTACAGAACTTAATAAACCACTCATATTCGTTGAGATAGGAAGTGATATAGATGCGTGGAAAAATGAAAAACTCGGCTATCTATGGGCGGTGACATTATATGAATCACTAAGGAGACTTCTCAATAGAGAAAACAATGATTACATTCCAGCTGTCGGCTTCGGTGGTCCACATTATGCACCAAATTTCACTGAAATAGAGAGAAGAACTCGTATAGCGATGGGACATATTGCTCCTAAGTATGTTATTGATCAAATAGATAAACGTATGATACTGCAAGCGATTAATCGTTCAAAAGCAAGACCAGCTCTGGCTATCATAGATTGGAAAGGACTTAACAGTGAACAGAGAAACAAGATATTAAATGCTCTTAGGGAGCTTACTGAGATAGAAGTAGTTCGTGCACGCAATATTTTGAGTAAAGGAGAATATAGCTAGGATAATAAAATCATCTTTTAGCTATTTTTCTCGCTTTTAGCCTTCTCATAGCGTACTCTAATATTACCTTAGCAAGATGATTAAAGGCTTCATTTATGTTTTCACCTGTTTTAGCTGATGTTTCCAAGTAAGGTATCTCTATTCCAACCTGTTTACTAGCTAATTCAGCATACTTCTTTCCCACTTCATATGGTAATGCGTTTGGGTGCTTATCACGTAAATCGATCTTATTCCCTATCAGCACGAAGGGTAGAACACCACCAGCGTTTTTCCAAAGCTCGCTTATCCACTTAGGTACATTATAGTAAGATCTAGTACTAGTGACATCAAAAATTACAAGAGCCGCTTTAGCTCCCTTGTAATAAAGTGGTCTTACTTGATCCCATGTAGGTTGCCCAGCGAGATCCCATATATTCCATTCAATCAATATTTTTCCAAAACGTTCATCTGTATATATTGTTCGTTTTATGTAGAAGTTGGCTCCGATTGTCTTAATATACTCGTGAGTAAAACCTTCACCAAGATATCTCCGAGCTATAGAAGTTTTACCGACTCCGCCATCTCCTATAAGAACTACTTTGAATCTAACAAGTTTGACCGCTGGTTTTGCTCCCTCTGAGCTCATATTTTTACACCAACATATTCAGAATAAAGTTGGAAAGGCCAAATAAGAACAGATACAAAAACTCTATATAAAAGTTTTTGAATACCTAGTTCTTAAATCAGTAATATTAACG
>JALWRR010000008.1 GCA_026993975.1 Promethearchaeati archaeon
ATATAAAGCGATTAATCAAGCTCCAGATCAAGTACAGTGTCGTGATGAGGCTCGTTACGCTTCTAACCTGACTTCTAGTCGTGTCTAATGGCTGTGAGGTGATGTTCATGAAATAGTGCGGGCATTCACATGGTACGATAAGTTTAAATACTTTGTATCTCTATATACCTTGTATTGCAAGGTATATTGTCATCGGAGGTATAAAATGGATGAAGTCAATATTGAGAGCTGGAGAACAGAAATTCGACGCGGTCTTATCGAGATGTGTATACTTGCTTTATTGAGGAGAAAAGAGATGTATGGTTATGAAATATCTAAGACTTTGAGGCAGATAACTAATGGGACTCTTTATGTTGAGGAGGGGACATTATATCCATTATTAAGGCGATTAGAAAACAAAGGATACATAAAAGGAGACTGGAGGATACGTGAAGGCAAGGCAAGGAAGTATTATGAGCTTCGTCCTAAGGGCTTAGTTACTTTAGAAGCTATGATAGATTTCTGGGTAAGGGTTAAAGATGCTGTATCTAGGGTTTTAGAGGAGGTGGATGATGAATGAGAGGTGAGGAAAGAGAGGCAATGGAGTTAATTGAGGAGTATCTATCCGAAGTTAGAGAGCACTTACCCGAGGATATAGCTGATGATGTAGTTGAGGAATTGCGAACACACATAATTGATGAATCATCGGAGCTTGGTGGTTTAACAGTAAGAAACGTATATAAGGTAATTAGAAAGCTTGGGGATCCAAGGGAGCTAGCAAGCAAGTATGTTGTTGGGAGAAAGAAAAAAGTGCTTAGTTTTGAGTTCGGTATTAGCGAGGACCTATACCCCTATTTCGTTCAAATATCATTCTGGATCTCAATATTACTCATAATTGGTTACGCTGCTAGGATAATCTATGTTATATTTAGGTATAGTTCAGCCACCTCACTACTCTATGTACCAATTCTATTGGTTGAACTCCTTTTCTCCATCGGCATAACAATACTCTTACTATACGTTGTTATGTCTTTCTTTTCAAGCAACCCAGAATTCAAATCAATGCTTCAAGACTTACTAAAAGACATATTTGGTGAACCGAAAAAAGCCGAAAAGAAGAGAGTTAAAGAAAAGAAAACTGAATTAGAAACGAGACGAAAAGAAAAGCCTAAAATTAAGGAGACTCCAAGAGAAAGGAGAACTAAAGCTTCTGGAATAAAACTAACTAGGGTCTCAGCTTTCGATAGAGCTATCACTTTAATCGCAGGGATAATCTACATAATTTTTGCCTATGCATTATTCATATCAACCTTTTACTTAAATTATAACTGGTTATCAAACAACTTTATTACATCTACATTAATCTATCTTGGAGCATCTGCAATAGTAAGTATCTCTCACTACTTCTACATGACATATACTGATAAGAAGAGCTATCTAGTTAGTGTTCTTGATTCATTGCTGGGATTCATATTTATTCCATGGCTCATCCAAGTAAACATATATACGAACGAACTACAAATACCTTACATTGATCCAGAAGTATTCGCTAACGAGAACTACTCAAATATATTAGAGCATATAGAGTTGATGCCTATTCCATCAAACATGATATTACTGGCTAAAATGCTATCACTCTTATTCATAGTAATAATCGTTGTAGACGCGATTATAACCATCCTAAAATACAGCAGAACATCTCCAAAGAGAAAGGCCGAGGAAATATTGCTGGGAATGCATAGAGAAGAGGAAGTAGCGAGTATAAATTCGCTAAATCAAGCATAAACTGAGAGAACAATGTAACCTATATCTTTCTTACCTATTTTTTCAGATCTCTTAACACTCATTCAATTTTTTTCCACCAAAATTTGTCTAGGAGAAAATACTAATCTAGAAGTATCTTTAATAATAGCGAAACAAGCTGTCATTCTTCTTAGTGTTTATTAATAAATCGTTATCTTTATAAAGTTTAATCTTGTTTAGACTAATTATGATTAGTCTAATCTAGTTTATATATTCGATGATACAAATGCATAGTAATTCCTTTATTAATCGGGCAAAGGAATTAGCTTACTTAGAGAATATTTGGAAATCAGATAAAGCTGAATTAATTATAGTTTGGGGGCGTAGGAGAGTCGGTAAAACTTTTCTTCTTACTCATTTCTTGAAGGGTAAAAGGGGATTATACCTGTATGTTATTCATGCTTCTCAGAAGACTATATTAAGTTTCTTTGCGAGGGAGGTTCAAAGACAGTTAGGAGTCGATTTTCCTCCTGGCTACTTTTTTCCAGATTGGAACGCTTTCTATGAATACTTAGCTAGGTTAGGGAATAAGGAAAAATTGATAGTTGTTATAGATGAGTTCCAAAGGCTAAGTGAGGTTTCTCCGGAAGCAGTAGATCTCCTGCAGTATTGGT
>JALWRR010000009.1 GCA_026993975.1 Promethearchaeati archaeon
GTTTCTCTTTAATATTAAACTTCTTCTTAAGAAATGCATATGCTGCAATTACTCTCTCAATATTCTTCTTAGGCTGATAGCTACTAACATGTAAAATGAAGTCATCATAATTTCCATATCTCTGATTCAAGATTTCATGATATTTTCTGCGAGGTTGAGGCTTATAGAGTTCAAAGTCTACACCATGATGAATAACGTAAATTTTTCTTTTAGGTATTTTCAGAAATCGGAGTAAGTTTCTCTTCTCAGAGTTAGAAGGCGTTATTATTAGCGTCAATTAGCCTTCCAAAAGTATACCATAACAGCTTGTTCTTGGTGTCGGCTAGTACTTGCTTTATTGAACAATACTCATAAGGGCATTGAAGCAGCCTCTCTTTGAAGAGAAGCCTTAAGCTAGCTGAGTCAAAGCCATGCAAAGTTACTACAATCCTATATCCACGACTCTTCAACTTCATCAAAAGCCTAAGGCTAGGAAAACCACCTCTACCAAGAAACGGCATGTGAATTATTAGGGGTTGCTCGTGCATCTCATAAGTTATGCGTGATATAGTGTCCACTTTCACGTTTAAAAATCTCTTAACATACTTAACTAGGTAATTAGTATACTTTAGGAAGCTACTCGGTTCATTTCGTCGTATTACAATCATCACTTGTCCATACCTCACTTTATCACCTTAGACGCCTAAGAGGGTATTCCTCGCTAACGGTGAGCGAGCTCTTTTCTACTGCTTTCTCTTAATGGCCATTAAGAGTTTCAGGTCTTCCTTATCAATACATCTACTTACAACTGCCAATATAGAGAATAATACTATGTAGACAGTAATGCCTAGGATGGCTTTTCGTACACCCGGACTGGCCTCAGTTAGAATTAGAGTATGCTTGAGAACCGCTATCAGACTAAATGCAATCAACAGAACCTTTACGTAGTTGCTATAAAATGGGTGTATTCTATACTTTCTGTAGAGCTTCAACGAAGTAAGTGTATCACCAAGCACGTATGAGACTGATGTAGCTATTGCTGCTCCATTAATGTTGAAGACCGGTATTAGGAATATGTTGAGGATTGCTGAAGCTAGGGTATATAAGGCTAAGGACTTGGTCTCTCCCATAGCTATCAGACTTGTACCGTTAAGCCCTACTAGCACATGGGGATTTCTCTTATGAATAAACTGATTCAGGCTTCTACTAAGGCCTTAGATACATCTTTTTATCTTATTTGCTATTATTCTATAGTCATCGCTGAAGGTAACTAGATATAATTTGCTTCATCTGTTTTTGTAACTTTATAATTATTTTTTTCTGGCTAAACATATCAGTAAAGCCTACCTTAAGAAATAACATATTTTTATTCACACTACTTTGACAGCTTTTCCGCTTTTTTAAAAACATAACAAGCCCTTCAAGTAATGCCCGGGTTACATATCTTAAAAGAACTAGTAGGGACGTATAACTTAGTTTATAAATTATAATTCCTGGCATTACCTTGCGTATGGGATTCTGCAACTCTGAGCTGCTTCTAATCTCATATATTCGAAGGAAATAAAATAGAAACCATGATATAAGCTTAAAAAGTGATAAATATCCTCTATAGCAAAGGATACTGTATATCCTATTTCTTATACTAAAGTAGGTTGCTAACTTGCTTATTCTCTTTGTACTAGCACTTCTATAATGCTTACCCAAAACTAATGGGATTAGTAAAGTAGGATATCCCTTATTCCAAGCGCGCAGTGAAAGCTCTACGTCCTCATAGTATAGAAAAAAGTAAGGATTAAACCAACCCAGATTTTCTGTGACGTTTCTATGTACTATAAGGAAGGCGCCATCACAATAACTTACTGGAACGGGCTTCTTCAACATATACTTAACTTTATTTTTGTTAAACAGAACTAAACGTAATGGCCATGTACCACCAGCCTCATCAATAAAGAATCCTCCAAAATCAACAAACCCGTCATAACCATTTAGAAGAACAGGAGCAGCAATAAACCCTTTAGGATATTCTTTCTCAAGGATAGCAAGCTTGTGGAGAAGATCATCAAGCTTAGTGTAAAAGATCTGAACATCGTTATTTGAACATATATAGTACTTATAGTGTAAACCTAGTTTTTTAGTATAAACATAAGCTATATTACATGCAGCGCCATAGCCCAGATTCTGTGATAAGATTATATATTTGAATTTATCACCATAACGCTTCTTTACCTTCTCTACACTAGCATCAGAAGATCCATTATCTACAAACCAAAGATCTGTGAAGCTAAACTTTTCTGTTATTGCAGCAAATGAGTCCAAGCATTTAAAGAGAAGATCATCAAGCACTGAAAGACCGTTATAATTCACAATAAATATAGCAAGTCTTTTCATTTAC
>JALWRR010000010.1 GCA_026993975.1 Promethearchaeati archaeon
GAAGGTTTATATGGTGGTTAGAAGCCATAAAGAATTGCTTAAATGCTATAAGACTAATTCTCAAAAGTATTAATAACTATTACTTCACCCATAAGAAAAGTTTTATAATGCATTAATGACTTAAAACATATTTTGAAGAAACATAATTTTGTGCTTGGTGATAAAAATCGTTAACTTATTGTGAAAAGTATCTAGATAAAAAATCAGAGAAAATTTCTCTTTCTGCCCTAAAATCCACGTTAAGTTGCTTTAAAGCGAGAGTTCAAAGTTCTACTATTCCTAAGGCATGGTTCCTTGAATTAATAGAGGTGTTAGCGCATGCATAGTGATTGGACTAAAGGATTCTTTATTGATAAGGCGCACTTATTCCTAAGGATAATGAATTTGCATTGGGAGGTAGCAGAAGCTGAGGCTAAAGGCATAGCCAAGATTCTATCAAAACACGGGGTCTCTAAAGGAAAGATCCTAGATTTAATGTGCGGTAATGGTAGAATAGCAGTAAATCTAGCGAAACTTGGATACGAGGTTGTAGGGATCGATTTCTCATCCTTATATATAGAGGATGCTAAGAGAAAAGCGCGGGATCACAATGTGGAGAAAAATACTAGATTTGTGCTTGGAGATATTCGCGAACTAGATTCCGTTGTAAATGAATCGGGATTCGATGCAGTGATTAATGTTTGGACATCTATAGGTTATTATGACGAGAAGACAGATGAAGAAATGTTTAGTAAAGCTGCTGAATTATCCAAAGATAATGCGATTCTAGTTATAGTGAATACAGCTTCAAGAGACTCTATCTTAAGAACCTTTATGCCTAGATCAATAAGTTGTTGGGAAGATCTAGTTGTTATAGAGGATCATGAATTCAACAAATTTACCTCGAGAATGAAAAGCATATGGATATTCTATGAGAGGAGAGGCGAAGATCTAATTTACATTGATAAGCTCGAGTTAAATCTAAGACTCTACAGTATTCATGAACTTTATAATTTACTCAAGAAAGCTAGCTGGGAGATAATTGAAACATATAAAAGCTTAAGAACACTAGAGCAGGGAGGACCAACAGACCCAATAAATATTGTTGCTAAGAAAATTTGATTATGAACCTTCCCAAGCATGAAATAAAAAAGGATAGAAAATAAAGATTTATTCAACTTTTAATTCTTTTTCACTCTTCCAGAGACCATGTATATTGCAGTACGAGTGAGCTATTAGTTTCCCAGATTTCTCTGTCTTGAAAGCAAAAACAGCGATAGGCTCTGTATATATCGTGCTCTTATTAGGACCCTGCACGGATTCCCCATGAGCATTAAAGTAAGCTTTCCCTATTTCATAGGGGAACTTCTCTCCATCAGGCCAGAAAATCAGCTGGATCCATTTAATATGGTGCTCGGTAGTATTAGGATGCGGTATCTCCTTACCAACTTGAACAGTAACCTTAACTACTTCACCCTTCTTAACAACATCTGGAGCATCAATAACAGGCACATGCTTTTCAGCTTTCCAATCAGCAGTCTGCCATAAATCACTCATTACGAATCACCTAAATTTACTTTCTGTATTATTTCTCTTAAATATAATTTCGTTATTATTAAATTTTTCTACATGAAAAAAGATGATAATTTTTTATAATTAATCTGCCATTTTTAAATATGAAAATTCTAAAAGGTGTATTTAGTGGGTAAAAAAGCGCGTGAACTTGTTAAAGATTTCGCAGATGAATTAATAAAATTGCTAAATAAGGCTTATGCCGATGAATTAATAGCTGTTTTCTATTACAAGCATGCGGCTAAGATGGCTAAAGGATTAAACGCACCTAATGTTGCTTCAGCTCTAGAAAAAGCTGCTAAGGATGAGGAAGAGCATGCTGATGAGTTAGCTGAGAGAATTATTCAACTTGGTGGGGAACCAATAAGGGATTTCAGTAAGATAGTTCCTGAAGCTAATTGCCCTAAAGTTGATTTACCAGATGATTGGAGCAATCTAAAAGCAATTCTCAGAGCAGTTATAGATGCAGAAAGATGCGCTATTGATGTTTACCAAAAAATAATTGATTGGTTAAAGAATGTTGGAAGAGACCCAGTTACTTGGCATGTGGTTAGGCACATAATGCAGGAAGAAATGGAGCATGAAGAGATGTTTGAAACGATTCTAGGTGAGGATTACTAGGGGATCAGAGATGGATAAGGAAGAGTTAAAAAATTTCTTAAGAAACCAGATAGATATTGAGAATAGGATAGTTCGTAGGGTAGAGGAGAATACAAAAGAAACGAAAAACCTATTAATCAGGGAATTATTAAGAGGAATAGCTTACGATTCAATGAAACATGCTAATATGCTTAGCGGTCTAATAGCTATACTAGAGTCCAAGACTCCACTAATTTCAGAAGAGGAATCAAAAGAATTCCTAGAGGGAATCCGAGAACACATAAAGCTTGAACAAAAAGCAATCGAAACATACTCAATTCTGATACATCAAGTAACTGATGAGAGAGTAAAAATGATTATTAGTTATATCCTAGAGGACGAGAAGAGACATCACGCATTACTTAAAAGAATAGAGGAAGCAATAATACAGAAGCAAACACTAACCGAGGAAGATTTATTTAACCTAGTTTGGCAATTCTCCGTCTCTCATGGAACTCCAGGTGGTTAATTTGGCTAAATGGGAGTGCTCTGTCTGTGGCTATATATATGATGAGTCCGCAGAGGGAAGAAAATTCGAGGATCTACCCGATGATTGGGTATGCCCTGTATGTGGTGCTCCTAAAAGCGCTTTTAATAAACTAGATTAATTTAAAAACTCTCTTATGTTTTTATTTGTTTAATTACGTTGATATTGACTTTTTCTCAGCGATTAGGTAAATACAAGTTACCTTTATATTGTTATTTCATATCTACTATCAGTTAATATCCAGATACTAATGTATATACTTATTAATGGTTAACACTTATTCCATAAATATTTGGGGAAGACAAATGATTAATAATCAAAAACAAAAAACCCAAACTATTCAAGTTAAGAGAAGAGGCATAGTTTATCTGGTTAAAGATAGATGCAAGGGATGCGGATTCTGTATTGAATTCTGTCCGATGGGAGTACTGAAACCATCAAAAGATTTTAACGCACAGGGATACCACTATCCAATACTTGTTGAAGAACCACCTAATAAAGTGTGTATAGCTTGCGGATTCTGCACAGTTATCTGTCCTGAATTCGCTATTTACGCTGAACCAATGGAGGAGGAGAAAAAATGAGTCTAGAACCGGGAACATACTTCTTTAGTGGAAATGAAGCAGTCGCTGAAGCAGCTCTATTGGCTGGATGCAGATTCTTTGCGGGATACCCAATTACACCTACATCAGAGCTAGCAGAGAGAATGGCTAGAAGATTACCCCAAGTTGGTGGAGTCTTTATTCAGATGGAGGATGAAATTGGTTCAATAATGGCTATAATTGGTGCTTCTTGGGGTGGTTTAAAAGCCATGACAGCGACTTCAGGTCCTGGTTTTAGTTTAATGCAAGAAAGCATTGGTTTTGCAGCGATGACGGAGACACCTATAGTTGTCTGTAATGTTCAGAGAGCTGGTCCTTCTACTGGTATGCCAACCTATGTTGGTCAGGGCGATGTTATGCAAGCTAAGTGGGGTTCTCACGGGCCTTATGAAATAATCGCTTTATCTCCTAGTTCTGTTCAAGAGTGTTTTGACATGACTATACGGGCTTTTAATCTCTCTGAGAAATACCGGGTTCCAGTTATTCTCTTGATGGATGAGCGGTTGAGCCATCTCTATGAAAAAGTTCGTGTTCCAAGTAAGAATGAGCTGATAATTATTAATAGGAAGAAACCAAGAGAGAAAAAAGGTTTTCTGCCTTATAAAGCTGATGATGATTTAGTACCACCTATGCCACCAGTTGGAGAAGGATATCATTTTCATGTTACTGGATTAACTCATGATGAGCGGGGTTATCCTCATATGGATCCAGAAGTTCAAGAGAGTTTAATTAGAAGGTTGAATGATAAGATTAGGAAGCATGTTGATGACATAGTAGAAATAGATACCTTCATGATGGATGACGCGGATATCGCTATTGTTGCTTTTGGAAGTGTCGTTAGACCATCGATCAGAGCTATTAAGTTATCTAGAGAAAGAAATATTAGGGCTGGTTTAATTGCTTTAAAAACTATTTGGCCTTTCCCAGATAAGTTCTTTGAAGATATATCAAGCAGAATCAATACTTTTATTGTCGCGGAGATTAATTATGGCCAAGTTGTTAGAGAGGTTAAGAGGGCTATTGGTGATAAAGCTAAAGTATTATTATTACCTAAGATGGGAGGAGCTCTTCATACTCCCGAAGAATTATTAGACATCTTAATGAGGGAGGCGAAATAGCTTGCCCATGCAGTTCGTTAAATATCATGTTAGAGATAAATACTTGAAGACAGATAGGTTACCACACATATGGTGTCCTGGTTGCGGTATTGGATCCATATTGAACGCATTCTTACTTGGATTAGAAAAGGCAAACATTGATCCAGATAAATTACTGGTTGTTTCAGGGATAGGTTGCACTGGTAGGGTCGCGGGATACTTAAATATGGATACTTTTCATACAACTCATGGGCGAGCAATACCATTTGCTATTGGTTTAAAGATAGCTAGACCCGATATGCACGTAGTAGTTTTTAGTGGAGATGGGGATTTAGTGACAATAGGAGGTAATCACTTTATTCACGCTGCTAGACGAAACAATGATCTATTAGTAATACTAGTAAATAACCTTAATTATGGTATGACTGGAGGTCAGGTTGGAGCAACAACACCTCACAACGCTATAACAACAACCACGCCATATGGGAATATTGAGGATGATTTCAATATCCCGTTCTTAGCAGCAGCCGCTGGCGCTGTTTATGTTGCTAGATGGACGTCTCTGCACGTAAGGAGATTAGCCTGGAGTATTGCGGAAGCGTTTCACAGAAAGGGTTTCAGGTTGATTGAGGTTATTTCTCAGTGCCCAACTACTTTTGGTCGTAGAAACAAGATGCCTAATGGTTTAGATATGTTGAAGTGGTTTAGGGATAATACCATTGTTAAGCATAATGCGGATTTGCGTGAAACCAGAATCGAGCTTAATAGGAAGATCGTTATAGGTAAGTTTATTGATATTAAAGATAAACCAACTTTTGAGGAACAAGCTTATGGATTAGTGGAGAAGGTTAGAGGTGTGAAGCGTGGAGAATAGAGTTGAGATAATTATCTGTGGTTTTGGTGGTCAAGGTATAGTTAGAGCTGGTTACATAATTGGTTATGCTGCTGCTATATCTGAGGATTTAGAGAGCTCTTTCGTTCCTAGTTATGGGCCTGAGGCTCGTGGCGGCGAATGCGCTTCTAGAATCGTTATTGCTCGAGAAAAGATTGATTATCCATTCATCACTACTATAGATATATTAATCACAATGTCTGAGCCAGCTTACAAGAAGTATGTTAATTACTTGAAGAAAGGTGGAATCATTCTGTATGATGAGGATCTAGTTGAGCTTGATGATAGAGCAAGAATAGCTTCAAAAACGTATGGAATACCTGCTACAAGGATTGCTGAAGAGCTAGGAAACAGGATAGTTGCTAACATAGTTATGCTTGGTTTCTTCACATCGGTAACGGGTATTATAACTTACGAGGGCATGAAGAGAGCTGTCGAAGTAGGTGTGCCAGCGAGATTCAGGGAAATTAATTTAAAAGCGTTTGATATTGGTTATTCTTACGGAGAAAAATTAAAGAAAGAACGTGAATCAGAGGAACCATTAAGAAATTAGCTTTGTTCTAGAATGTATGCAGGGTTCCCTTCTTCTTAGCTAGCTTTATACTATATTTATATGTTTTTAATCCAATTACAAGCATTATTATTGTGAGTAAGTGAACTATCACAAGCTCTAGATCAAAGGGAGAAAGCTTGAAGCCCAAGAGATAAATCCCTCTCTCTATTAGTTCTGGATTTATCCCGATTATAGACGCTCTAAAAATATCTATGTAGTAAGAGAATAGTATGACCTTAGATATCACTAGTGTCTGGCTTGGCAGTGCACTAAATGGATAGAAAACAGCTCCAAAAACCATTAACAAGAACTGAACTATATTTGTAACCATAGCTGATCTCTTCATGTGTATGATTGCTGCTGCGTAAACATAACCAAAACCAATGAAACCAATAATACTTATTATCAAAATGTAGATTGATAAGAGAATGTTCCTAGCTATGAATTCCCCTGTGAAAAACCAGAATGCTACTGGAATAAACAGTATCAATGGTATATCCCTCACGTATATTCTAAATAACCTAGCTAGAGGATAAATGTACTCGCTTACTGGGGAGAGAAAGTTCTGCTCAAGAATCCCCGTTACTTGATCGTACCTTAAACCACCACCTATTGACCAGAGCACATCACTAATAAACACGTATATTACGAAACCCCATAAAGCGAATAATGCTGGTGATGCTCCACTAAACGTTGTTTCAGGGGAACTAAATAAAAGCATGGCTGTTGTGAAGATAGCTACCCAGAGAGATAATTCTATGAAATCAGCGATAAAGTTCAATGGATATCTAAGGGATATTTTTAGGAGGTATTTAGACATTTTCAATAGCGTTACTGTATCTTCAATTATCTCTTTAATACCCACTTAAACCACCCTCCTTCTTAGCTTTCTTCTCCACGTAATTAAACGTGGTCATACCGATTAACGGCCATAAAGCGCAATAAATTAGAAGGATGAATAAGTCTAGTTGCGGGTTAAAGATATATGAGATATTTAGGAGTACAGCTCTCATATCTTGAAGAGATACTGTTAGAGGTATTAGGAGAGCTATATATCTTATTAATTCAGGCATAATTGTTACCGGGTAAAATATACCAACGAGAAAAGCTATTCCAGGCTGCAATAATCTTATAACTGCCTCGGCTTCACGCATCTTAATAATTAAACTACCAATAAGTAGAGCAAATCCCGTTAATGGCAGGACTCCTAAAATGAGATAAATTATTGTTAGTATCATAGCTGGGCTGATCAGGACCCCAATGAAATTAAATAGTACTCCAGCTACAAATAGAGCTATAACGAATTGTATTGAAGAGTTAAAGAGCGCCCATACAGTGGAGCTAGCTAAGAGCTCAATCGGGTTAACAGGAGTTAATAATAATTGCTCTAAAGTACCCATCTCTTGCTCCTCTCTAATCCACATCCCAAAATCCCACATAATACTTATGCTTACTAGCCATATTAAGGATCCTAGAATCATAAATAACGTGTAGTTAGGTGTCCCAACATTCATTTTGAAATTGATAGCTGCTTGCTGCGGGGAACCAGCTACCGCCCAACCAAGAATTATTGGAATAACAGAGAACACTATTGGGAGTATAATAAACATAATGAACCATCCAGGGTACCTAACAGTATATTTCCATCGCACCTTAAACACAGCTTTAATTACCCTAAGCATCATAACCCCTCCCTTGTATCCTCAGACAATAATCTACCCGTATAATGCAAGAACACATCCTCTAGAGTGGGTTCCTTGGGATTAATATAGAGGAGATCGTACTTCTCATTAACTATCTGATTTATTATCTCTGGAAGTATCTCTCTAGGTGAGTCACAAAGCACTCTTATTCTAATAGCATCTCTATGATCCACTCTAACGTAATTAGCAGCAACGCTAGTGACACCGTCAATAGATTTAATGAAACTTATTAATTCATCCACCCTATTACCAAGAATATCAATCTCAATAGAACTCATACCTTTAAGCGTGCTCTTTAATTCATCAGGCGTTCCAATTGCGAGAATTCTACCCTTATCGATTATAGCTACTCTATCACATAATTGTTCAGCTTCATGCATCAGATGAGTTGTCAACAATATTGTTTTACCCTGATCCTTCTTCAACTCCTTAACCTTTCTCCTAATCATAGCAGCGTTCCTAGGATCCATCGTGACAGTAGGCTCATCCAAAAATAGGAGGGGGGCATCGTTAATTAGGGCTTTAGCGAAAGCTAAAAGCATCTTCTGGCCACTACTATAAGTCTCAACTAATCTATCTATAAAATCATTTAAACCAATAAAATCAGCAATCTCATTAATCCTCTCCTTGAGCTCTCTTGGCGGTATGCGATAAAGCGCCCCAAAATACTCTAAATTCTCTCTCCCAGTAAGCTTCCAGTACAAACTTCTCTCACCCATCAACATTACTCCAATCTTTTTCCTAACCTCAACAGATTCTTTTACAACGTCATGCCCAAGAACTATTGCTTTCCCCTTATCTGGAAGAAGAAGCGTTGTTAATATCTTTATTAAGGTGGTTTTACCAGCACCGTTAGGACCCAGTAAGCCAAAGATTTCCCCTTCATATATCTCCAGATCTATTCCTCTCAGTGCGTGAACTATCTTTTTCTCTTTCTTGAAAATGCCTTTCTGTATTTCCGATACATAATCCTTATAGATCCCAATCGTTCGAACAACTTCGTTCATAATAACAGCCTCATGAAGTTTATTTACATTTATCTGAACTATAATAAATTGTAGTTTTACTTTAATATATAAAATTTACGTTAACAAGACATAATTATGCGAGATTTAAAAAGTTCGTAAAATAAATAATCTCAAGGACTAGGTTGATTCTGGTAATCATTATGCGTGAAGAGATTCTATCGCCTTTTTATATCATTTTAATTGGAACTATACTCACTGTAATAGTTGCACTAGAAAGTATTTACTACGTGCCTTGGTCTCCCTACTTCCTGATTTATGCCGCTCTAGCAATAATAATACCAATTTATGCTAAGTCATATCGATTTGGCTCTCTTAGATATGCATTCTCTAAAAAGAATTTAGTAAGCTTTATAATATTTCTCACATTGATCTCGATGGTTCTATTTGTAATTGAATACACCTATAACTATATTCTATCCTTATACGGATTCGGCAACAATCCTTATTACAGCTTAAGTGAAGCCTTACATGATCTAGCTGAAAAAGCTGGCTTAAAATTCGGGATTAACGTAGAAACTGCTATTGGAATATATGCTATATACGTTATTGTTTGGGCTCCAATTGGGGAAGAATTATTTTATAGAGGATACATGTTTGGTGGGCTTCGAAACAGATATAATTTTGCTACTTCAGCTATATTATCATCATTATTCTTCTGTATCAGACATATGACTCACTTCATCTTTCTCTTACCATTCTACCCACTATATGCAGCTATTTTCTGGGCATTTCACACATTCATTTTCGGAATACTAATATCATATGCTTACGAGAAAACTGATACCCTGTACATCCCGGTACTTATCCACTTCCTATATAACTTGATTGATGCACTTATCTAATTGGAATTAAATTATTGCTAATTAAATAGTAAGAAAACTTTTTTATTAATGAAAAAACAATTATATCACTGATACTATCTCTTAAATTCTTTTAACTTATAATAATTGATTAGTAACTAGGGGATAAAAATACTTAAGAAATTGTTAATAAGGCATATATTATCACCCTTAATCACAAGACAGTACACTAAGTGGTACTACTTAACTAGAAGTTGGAGAAAAAAAGATTGGAGAAACTGGGTGGCAGAAGAATTTGAGCGCGCTAAGAAATCAAGATGGACTCTGAAAAATTTCCCAGATTTAAAGGATGTGTCTTTTGAGGATCTACCAAGCTACCCAATTACTGAGAGGTATATTGAGGCTCCTTCAAACTACCCTACTTACTTAAGTTACTATAGCTCTGGAACAATAGAAAGAAAGATAATTAGATTATCTAAGGATGATTTGAAGCGGATTTTTCTAGGGATTGGGAGAATAATTTGGACTGGTAAGAATGAAGCTAAGTTCAAGAACGGTCTATACATGGGTTTCTTTGGCCTTGGATCTGGAGCGATAGTTCATTACGCAACATACCTACTTTCTAACAAGGGAATCTATGTTAATGCTGGAGACTGGAGAAAGCATAAAAGGGAGATAATTAAGAATGCTCCATACGACTTATTGATACTGCCTTTGCCTTATTACGCTGACTTTATTCTGAATTTTGAGCATGATATTTATGATGGATTATCTTACTGGATTGTGAGTGGGGATTTATTTACGGAGTATCTTCGCTCGCTTCTAATTAATAAGAGCCAGAGAATGAATAAAATTTTCTATGCTGTGGATTTCTATGGCGCGTCAGAAGTTTTTCTTCTAGGAACTGAGATACCTCCTTTCATAACTAAGGCTATTCAGTATGCTCCAGAAACAACAATAATCTTGCTGAAGAAGGAAGATGGTGAAATTGTTAACTTGTTTGATGCAGATCCTGGGGATCGAGGGGAAGTATTAGTTACTCCATTATTTAATTACACTGTTCCGAATTATCCCCTCCACGATATAATCGAGGTAGAAGAGACTGAAAGCAAATTCGGGCTACCTACATTCAGGATCTTAGGACGTAAAGGTATCCGAGTCGATATAGAGCTTGAATCGCTCGGGCACATTAAGGGGTGGTACTCGATTTATGCACGTATAATGGGTATAATTATTGATGGAAGCGCTCTTAACGATTTAATTGGAAGAATATTTAATAGTGATCACATAACTTTTGTAGAACAAAGAAACGCAAAAATACATGTTAGAATCTATGTTAATAAGCGAATAAATTACGATGATTTTATTAACGCTTTAAAAAACAATAATAGAACCAAGTATTTATATAATGATATAATAAATCACTTAGTATATATTGAAGTAATATATAATCCCCAATTAATTAATGAAATCGAAACCAAATATTATGAAAAATTCGGCCCGCAAGCCACGATTCCAAGACTCATAATAGTGGAAAGTGAATCCTCATGATACAATTAATTCTAGTGATAGCTGCAATCTTAATGATAATTCCACTAATACTTGGTTTCAGGTTAGTAAAAGATTCTTATGAAAGATTTAATTTATGGCCATTCCTATTGAATGAATTTATTGTTATTCTAGGTATACTATATATTGTTTTAACTATTGCGGGAAACCTAGCTTGGAACGCTTATATGGCTTTCATATTTTTTAATGCATCATTAATAATAGCTAATGCCATAATAATACTCACCTATATTTATTTCCGCGCTCTAAGAACAGAAACCATTAATGCTTTAATCTCCCTCCTTTGCATACTCCTTTTTTCATTCAAGATAATTGCTCTCTATATCGATCCAATAAAAGTGTTTACCGGAAATGAACATATATATATCTCCGAAGCGCTCACCTAACAATCCTAGCTTTAATCTCACCTATCATATTAATAGGATTAATTCTTTATGAAGCAACTATGCTCTATCTTAATGCTAGATACGACTCTAGAAGAAGACCCTACGCTAGTAAATTAATGTTAACGTATATCTTAGTGATAGTTATAGTTCCCTTCTTTTATTTTGGATTCGAATCCTTGTATGTATCAGTCCTTATTCCCTATTTACAGGGATTTATCCTGAGTATCATAGCTTTATCAATTTCCATTTTATTTCACCGTGACCCAAGTAAACTCGTTTTAATTCCAATACATATTAACGGCTTCCTACTACACACGTATGGGGGCTTAGCAATACTAAGGAAAGCTTTCAGCGCTGATTTCGAGAGTGCTGTGGCGCTCTCCTCCGCACTAGTTGCATCTATAATTGGTTTAGAATCAGCTATCGTGGGGCGTGAGAAAAAGAATTTTTACATGGTTCATAAACTCATGAAGATTGTTATTATAATGTATTTTGGTAATTTCGTGGTAGGGACTATCGTGGCTAATAAGGATAATATTGTTCTTAGAGATATTCTTAGGAATATTGTTAGGGAATATGAGGATAGCGTAGGTTCTGTTGATGAGGGAATGATAACCAACAGGGAGATTGATAAGGCTATGGAGATTCTAGATAACTGGAAGGATTTCTTGTATTAAGCTGTTAGCATTGGAACTGTTTCATAACTATAAGGCATGACTATAACTTTAACATCTTTATTCTCACTCAAGTAATCATCTATAGTTTTCTGAATATTCTTTATAGGATTCATCCGCAACAACTCTTTTACATCTCTAGCATTTAAACTAGTGTATAAGTATACTTCATAACTAGCTATTGTTTTTAGAACGTAGTAAGCCTTATGACCCCCAAGAACAAATCGCTTCTTCAACTCATTCATGACCTCGATATGGTTACTGAATCTTCCTAGCCAATCTGCAAAAACACTGTGTCCGAAACCATCTGGGCATTCAGCTATAAATACTATTTTGCCTCCTTCCTTAACTATCTTCTCTGTGTTATATAATCCTTTATGAGCTTGATAGAAATTTATGTCAAAGGGATATCCTCCTGGAGAAGATATAGCTAGATCAGCTTTACTTTCGATAGGGACCATTATGAATGATTTAATATACTCTACTCCATCAAGAAATGTTCTGTCTGGATCACCAGCAAAAACTCTTAATATCTCTTTTCGAGAATTCAATACTACGGCTAGCGAGAAATCTATACCTACTAAGCCAGCTCCCTCTCTCAAATCAAGGAAAACTGGGTTATCACTTATATTGCATATATCTGCCTTCTCATCAAACATCATTGAGTGATTAAAATTGATTGTTTCTCGACCAGCGATTCCTGGAACAATGCTCTTGTATACTCCTCCGAAACCCGCGTAGTAATGGGGTGTTATATCGGAGATAACTATCCTGAAATCCGCGTTAACGTAATACTTATTCACATAGACGTGATTCCCAAATGATGTATCTCCAAGATAAACGAGATCTTTTGAATCGCAATCATGATTAATCCACTTATACTTAGCTGCTAAATCACCCATTAAATAGAATGCTTCCTCATTACTTACACCCCTATGAGTCCCCGTAGCGATAATTATCACTATATTTTCCCTCCGTACACCGCCTAGCTCGAGTTCTTTGATGACATAGGGGAGAATTAATTTTGATGGGAGAGGTCTAGTTACATCATCTATAACTATAGCAACCTTCATATCGCTATCGACAAGATTTCTTAATGGATCAGTGCCAGTAGGTTCTCTTAATTTCTCAGCAATCTCTTTACTAGGATCCAGTAAGGGTTCTGGAAACTTGGGTTTTAATACTGCTAAAATATTCTTATCTGGGACTTTGATTTCGACATGAGATTTACCGTAGGGCATTAGGAATCTAGTCAATTTATACACCTAGAAGCTTAATACACTTACTTAATAAACTTCAACTCTACTTTATTAAATTATTAATCCATATAAGCTAGAGAATTGATGATACAGTTGATCGAGATAAGGGAAGCTACCCTAAGTGATGTTGAAGGAATCACAGGAGTCCATAAGAGCGATGTGAATAAGTGGTATAAAGTTATTGATTCGGATCTTGTCGAAGCTAGTTATGAGGAGTTATCTATCGAAGAGAGATGGCTTCATGGCGGTCCATGGATGAGTAAAGAGACTTGTTACATGCACCTAAAATCCTTCATGAATATGGGTGGCAAGGTTTTAGTAGCAGTGAATAAAGGTCAGATTATCGGTGAAATCGAATTCATTAGCGATTCAGAACCATTCCCATATCTAGATAATATCGAGATCTATGTTTTAATGATTCACAACAAGTTTCGTGGAAGAGGCGTCGGTAGAAAACTCATGGAATCCGTTGAGAATTATTGCAGTGAATTAAAAGCTAGCAGTATTCTTGTTTCTTCTGAGGAGAGAAGCATTAATTTCTATAAGAAGATAAATTACAGTTTATTCGAGGAGTACGAGACACTATCAATTAAGTTAGATAAGTTGCCTAGAATTAGTGAAGTGCATTTTGAGCCAATTAACAAGATAAGTACTAGGGATACAGAGAATAAATTATTGCTTATGGGGAGATTCCATAACACGAAAGCAACCATGTATAACTTATCTTTCTCTTATCCCTTCAGAAGAATGATAAATAAGTACTTTTACTACAAGCTTTATGTTAATGATTCAGAGCACTTTTTGGTAATACGGAAGAGCAATATGATTAATAACTCACTTTACTGCTGGGTAGATACGAGCACCACTGAACTAAACACTATATCCAGAATATTAATTAACTCACTGCAAATAGCTAGGAGCTTAGGAATAGAAGAAATCTTAGTTGCATTGCGAAAGGACTTGATAAAATTCATTAAGAAATTAAACCTTAAGTATAGTAACGTCGAGAAGATACCTTGGTTTAAGAAAGAGTGTAAAGGCGCTTGAAAATGAAGTTAAAGATAATTGAGTTAACTTATAGAGATGTCGAGAAATTAATCTCTGATGGATATAGAAACCTCATTATTCCTGTAGGCACAATAGAAGCTCACGGCCCTCACCTACCTCTAGGCACTGATGCTTTAATACCAGAGATAATCGCTGAGTCAATAGCTAGCGATATAAAAGCGCTAATAGCTCCCACCTTATATTATGGCTTAACATCAAGCTTGCTTCGTTACACTGGAACATCAACATTATCTCAGGAAACACTAGTTAATCAATTAAAAGAAGTAATCTTATCTTACAAGCAGCATGGTTTCGAGAAATTCATCATTATGAATGGGCATGGAGGCAATATAGATGCTATTAGAAAAGCTTTGAACGATTTATGGCTTGAGCATAGGATTAAATCAATAGCTATTCACTGGTGGATCTTCGCTAGGGAGGTAACGTTAAGGGTTTTTGGTGAACCTGGAGCTCACGCTGGTGTGGATGAGACAGCGTTCATACTTCATCGCTATCCAGAATTAGTTAGGGAGGAATATTATACTGATAATGAATCCTTCCTAAAGGAGAATGGATTGGATATATGGCCTAGCCCTGGTTCAATAATTATATATGAGAGAAATCGAGGTTTACCGAGGTTCGATAAAGATCTTGCTGATAAGTATGTTGGAGAGGTAATAAATCTAATAAGGAATAGATTGATTGAATTATTGAGCAAGATATGATTTAGTTGGGCGAGCAAGTATTGCGGTTTTACGTTGGTACAAGTGGCTGGAGATACTTCTGGAATAAAGGTAATAGCTTGGATTGGTATGTCCAAAACACTAACTTCAACGCAGTCGAGTTAAATGCCTCATTCTATAGATTCCCATTCCCAAATCAAGTTAAGAGTTGGATGAAGAAAGGCAAGAGCCTAGTATGGAGCATTAAAGTGAACAGAGTCATTTCACATATGTATAAGTTAAGCGAAAAAGCTATAGGAGTCTTCGAGAAATTCAGGAAAATATTCAAACCAATGGAGGATAAGGGATTAATTCGATTCTACTTGATACAACTACCAAGCATAGTGAGGTGCAGTGAGAGAACTCTAGCTAGAATCAGCAACTTTCTCGACAATATTTCTATAAGAAATAAAATAGCGATCGAGTTCAGGCACGAAACTTGCTTTAATGATAAGGTTGAGAAAATTTTATCTAGGTTAGGGGTAACAATGGTATCCATTGATTCACCAGACACTGGTTTCAAGTTATTCAATACTAGTAACTCTATATATCTAAGACTGCATGGTCGGGAGATCTGGTATCACCATATCTATAGTGATGAGGAGATAGATGGGATATTATCACAGATCCTAAAGACAGATGCTGATGAAGTATTTATCTATCTTAATAATAATCATGGAATGCTTCCAACTGGTGAACTAATAATTAGTAAGCTAAAAGCTCTAAGATGAAATTATTTCAAACATTTTTAACACTGATCTTAATATGGAACTCACTTATTTGAAAAATATTTTTAACTAATTTTTTAGTAATATCATTAAAATGCAGTAATTTCTAAATCTAAAATAAATGGTGATGAGTATGGGTTACGCCATTTTAGATTGGGGGACATATAATGCTTTAGGATCTATAAAAAATGCTATCTTGTTAGGAATGAGACTAACAGAGATACCTCCAAGGATCTTCTCGAGAAGGAAAGTTGATGAGAAGTATTTTAGGGAGTACAAGAAAGCGTGCAAAGGCATATTCACAACAATTACTGCGCATGCACCATACTACTCCTTAACCTCTAGGGATCCATCAACGTTAAAGGATACTGAGAGAGCGATGAAATCGGCAATTAAGCTTGCGAACATAGCTGGAGCAGAGATATTTAATATGCATATTGGTTCAGCGCTTGATGATAGGGATAAAGCAATTGAACAGGCGTCAGATATAATTAAGAAACTACTCAAAGAGAGCAAGGATATAATGATATCGCTTGAAACAACTTATTCCCCAAAATTCCTGGGCTCGCTTGACGACATAAAAGCTATTATAGAATCAGTTAATAGTGATCGAGTCATTATTTCCCTTCAGCTCGATAATGACTTTATAAGGGAGCTAGAGATCTATAAGAATGCAAATTTTAATTTAGCGAACTCAAAAGCCACTGTTGATTTCTGGATGAATTTGTTTAAGAGAGCTATAAAACTAACTAGAAACTATTTCTCAATAAGGTTTTCTCAAGTAATAGGGATGTATCTCAGAAAGAGATTCTTCGTTAAAAAGAGAGTTCCTCTTGGTCGTGGTTATCCAGATATTAATCCATTAGCTAAGGCTATCGCTCAATTTATTTACAGAGAGATCTATGAAAAAGAACTACCAATGGAAGTACACATAATTTATACTGGGCCAACAGAGACAAAGTTTAGGGATACAGTGATGTTAACGAGCTCTATAGTGAGTGAAGTCGCTCAATTACTCTAATTTTTTATTTAATAAAACACCTATTTATTGCTTTCAGGGATTATCAAAGAAAGTGTGTTAATTTCTCTATAAGACATGCTTAATGGTTATTAAGAATGAGTAATTACTCTGAATTGAAACTGAGACCTAGGAAGTATCAGATAAAAGCTAGTGAAATAGCTCTAAGTAACAAAAAGACAGTAATAGTTATGCCTACAGGAACAGGCAAAACTCTTATAGGATTGATGTGGGCTAAATCTCTTCTAGATAAAAAGAAAGCTAGAAAAATCCTTGTGCTTGAACCCACAAGAATTCTAGTTGAGCAGGTATCAGCTTTTTATAAGAAAGTTTCTGGCCTAGACACGGGAGCTATCCATAGTATGATGCCTGAGGAATCAAAACGAAGAGGCTGGTTATCAAGAATAGTTGTTACTACTCCTGAAGAGATCCTATTCAATATGGATAAGCTCGATTCTTTCGATGCCATCGTCATCGATGAATGCCATCACTCTGTGGGAGAAGATGCTTATAAGAAAGTTTTAGAAGCAAGCACTGCTGAGTGGCGATTAGGTTTATCAGCTCATATCCCTAAGAGGCATAGAAAAAGCATTGAGAAACTGATTGGGAGGATCTATGAGTGGAGTACTAGTGATCCAGATATATCGAGATATATTCCCGATTGGATTGGCGAAGTTTATGAATGCCCTCTAGATAATGCTTCTTTCAAAGTATATAAGCTCCTAGAGAAGGAGTGGCTTAATTCTGATCGAAGAGAGAAAATACTGTATGGTTTAGCTCTAAGATTCTTGTCACGGGACGGTGCTTTAGCTCTAAAAGAGAGCCTAAGCAAGAAAACTAAACTAGCGTCCCTCTTAAGTAAGTATAAGCAAGATATATTGAGACTACCAGATCTACATAAGCTCGATAAATTAAATAAAGCAATAGATCAACATGATTTCGAGAAAGCAATAATATTTGTGGATAGAGTGATCGTAGCAAGGAAACTAAAAGAGTTATTTCAGGGATACGATACAGTAGTTATAACTGGTAAGAGGAGAAACGGGGATAGAGTTATTAAGCAGGCATTAGAGCTTGCTAGGAGGAAAGAAACTAGGATAGTTATATCAACTTCAGCCGGTGAGGAAGGGGTTGATTTACCTAGTGCAGATCTGCTAGTTCTCTGGAGTAATGTTGTTAGTCCATTAAGATTTATACAGCGGCATGGGAGAATATTAAGGAAAACCAAGCCAGTTAAATTCGTTGTTTACCTAGTTACACCTAACACGATTGATATGAACGCATTCCTGGATTCAGTTTATCTAGCTAAAAAAGTGGGAGTAGATATAAATATCTCTAATGAATCACTGAGAGACTACTTAATGCGATCCCCTAGAGCAATCTTGTTAAGCGCTCTGGAAAACCCACTCCCAAGAGAGTTCATCCAGGAAGTGACTGGACTTGGAGCAAGTGAAGTTCAGAGAGCATTAAGACTTTTCTTTGAGCAGGGAGAATTATTCTACGTATATACACCGCTTGGAAGAACAATCGCTAAACCAGAGCACATCCCGATTCTCTATGAGAAATACCCAGAATACTTTAATCCCGAGAACATTCAGGGGAAAGTAGTGATCATTCTAGATTCAAGAAAAAAAGTTTTTCAAGGCGATTACAAATCAATAATAAACACGCTTACTAAGTTTCTAGGTAGATTCAATGGATTAAGAATCACTTTAAGAGAGAACATTGATTCAATTGAGTATGTTTATTCTCTCTCATATAACTTCAGGATAAAGGAGAGAGAAGTGTTAGAAATAGTTCTAAAAAATGCATTCACTAAAACCGTATTCACAGAGTATGGCTAAGAAACTGCCCGTAAACCCCTCCTTCTTACCGCTCTATACACAATTGTAATAAGATTATAGGCAATAATAATGAACCCAAGAATAATCGTTATAAAGAACATGCCAGCGATAAATACATATGCTATATTACTTATTAGAGAGAAAACTATCACTAGAATGAAAACCAGTATGTAAAATCTCAGTAAATCACTAAACTTGAATAATTCCCCTAATTCTCTTTCCTCCCCTTTAAATGAATCCTTATCGAGATAAATCCCCATAAACAGAATCAAGTAAATTAGAATCGTTAGCATAATAGTGATCGGCCCCGGAATCTCACCTGGTCTAACCACGAAAAAGAATAATATGTAGAGAAACGCTAGATAAGCAATCATGATAACTAGACCAATTTTACCCACAATTAAATTATCTAAAGAGATTGTCTCTCTATCCATTCTCTTAATAATGAGATAGATCAAGGTGATGAGAGCTAGAGATCCAAAAAATCCAGAAGCACTAATAAAGAGGTTCCCTCCCGAATTAAGAGCTAGAGCTGAACCAGCGAAAAGAATTAGGAAAACATAGAAAAATAAGGAGACCTTGTTCTTAATGATCAATAAATCAATATTACATGAATCCTCGTTACCTAAGTGCATTGAAAGTATCTTTATGGTGATTAACGGAGCGATAAAAGACATGAATGGATGCCAAATAAAACTAACTATACTCATCTCTGCTACAGCAAAGCCCAGAGGTGTACCAAGTATCGGTTTCCCAGAATCACTAAACCCAGCCCAATCAACCTTCGTCATCCATGTCTCATAGAGACCGAAAATAACACCGAATAAGTAGAGGGATCTCGGGGAGGTCCTGTTGACTCTCACTGCAATATTAAATAATACGAGCAAATGAAACATGTATAAGGGGAGTAGAAAGATGTATCCGAATATATCAGAGAACCATAGAATCGATGAACCAGATAAAACTTCTGCGTAGAATACAGAAAGTAATCCAGCCAGTAGTAATAACAGAAGTTTCGGGATCAAACGCATAAGTTTCACCAACTAATCTTAAAAAAAGTAAGTTTTTCTGCGAATATTTCTATATCGTATTAATTAGAAGTATATATTCTTACTCTTATTTCTTTATTTAAAAAAGTTGAATATACCATATATACGACTTAATATATTTCAAGAAAATTTTAAATTAGTGAGCAGCTATTAATTAATCTACTTATGAAAACGTGATGAGTAATAATGATTATTCAATACATCCTACTATTAATCATGCCTGAGTTATTATTTAGCTTCATCATAAGCCTTAAAAGCTTTATGAAGCATGGTTACTTATCTCTACTATACGATTCCTTAACATCTCTGTTTCTGGAACTAGCGTTGATTTCAGAAGTATTAAGTTACTATGTTAACATGAGAATTTTCATTCTTAGTAGATACGTCGTTCTAAACGCTTTCCTAAGAACAACATTCATCGTTCTTGGATTCATATCCTGGATCTTCTCAATAAACTACTTAACAAGCAACAAGATATCGAGACTAATACATATTGTAACATTTATAGGTGGCGGCGCGGTAATAGCTTCATTATTCGAGACTGATCTATTCTCCTCACTAGTCCTTGCTGTCGTGGAGATAGCTGGATTAGCGTTAATAGGAATTGTTATTGCGAGACACTTAATATTCAGCATGAGACAGTTAAGGGCGAGAAGAAACATGAAGTATCACTGGATATATTTCCTAGGAACACTCACGTTCCTATCAGGATTATCAATCTTGATTATAAATGGTTTATTAGTGTACGTCTCAATACCTTTAGTGGATTTCCTAGAGGTAATCGCGATAGCATTATTGTTCACCGGTTACTTAGGAGTCATGATGATCTCTGGATTATACCCACACATGCTATTAACAACATATATAAGACCATACAGCTTGTTCCTAGTAACAACTGGAGGAGAAACATTCTTCAAGTACTCTTTTAGAGCTGGAAGAGAAAGAGTTGATCCAGAGTTGGTTGGTTCAGCAATGACTGGAATTTCAATGATGACAAGTGAGATCATTGGAAAAAACATACCGATGAGACTAATTGAGCATGAAGCATTCTACATAATAATGGCCCATGGAGAAAAAATATTGGGTTTCCTCTTCACGGACAAGATGAGCAAAATACTTAGCGAGAGCTTAGATAGATTAATAAAAGTAATAGAATCAAAATATATGGATTATATAGGAGACATCGTGTTAATGGATGAGAAGATCCAGAAAGAAATGGAAAAAGACACAGAGGAAGCATTCTATTACTTAATCTAAAGCAATCAAGAAGAATATTTAAGCCCACTTCTTCATTAAATAATTATGCAAAATCGATGATTTCTCAAATATCACGCTTTTACCTATATATTGTCTTAAATTATTATATCATTTTTTAATTCTCGGTTTCTTACAAACTACATTCACCATGATGATTGGTGGGCTAGTAGATGGATAAGAGGAATCTATTTGGGTTAGGGTTCTTTCAATTCATTAGGAATCTTAGGAGAGGGGTTTTTTACGCTTACTTAATATTATTTATGCTTGAAGTCCTTAAGAGATCTTTCACTGAATCAATCCTTGTTATGGCTTTACCAATGCTGGCTAATTCTCTGACTCAATCCCTTTTATGGGGACCGTTAAGCGATAAGATGGGGAAAAGGAGAATTTTTATAGCTCTAGGGGAAAGTATAGCTGGAGTAGCTTACGTTTTTATTTCTCCTCCTATATGGTCGCTGATAACTGGTTTAAACATATATGTAGCTAAGGCTCTGTATGCTTATACCTTGATAGCGAGCTTAACGCTACTTGAATCTATATGGTCGATGAGCAATGTGAATTGGTCTGCATTAATCGCTGATTTGACTCTACCAGAGGAGCGAGGGAATGTGATGGGTCAGATTAGCTCTATTGGAGCTTTAGGGAATATTGCTGGTGTATTTATTGGGGGTATCGTCTATGATTATCCAACGAAAGCTGCTGGTTTCCAATACATTTTCTTTATAGCGTCTATATGCTTATTCCTTAGCGCCGTCATCATACTAACTTTTGTTTCTGAGGAAAAATCTATCTCTCCTAGGATTATAGCTAAGATGCCTAGTAGTGATAGCAGATTAATGAAACCTTATTTATTCTACTCTTTTCTAGTATCGCTCGCATTCGTGATAGTTGGTAGAGCATCTATAAGAAGAATCATGAATTATTATCTTAGATTAGCTATCTTGGCTTCAAGCTTTGAGATGAGTATAATAAATAATGCTGGTACAATATCTAGATTGATTTTTAGTCCTTTGCTCGGATACTTATCTGATAAGAAGGGAAGGGAGATATTTATTGAGCTTGGATTCATACTTGCAGTGTTCGTACCTCTACTATACGTATCATTTAATACAATTACTCTCTTAGTTATTGTAAGTATTATTAATGGCTTTGTCATGTCGATTATTAATACTGTGGCTTACGCGTATGTCGCAGCTATGATTCCTGAGAAAGCTAGAGGGAAGTATTTTGGTCAATATAACTTAGTGAGATCAATTAGCTCTGGAGTTATACCCATTTTATCAGCTGGATTCTTATTGGATTTCTTGGTATCGATGTATTTAAGTAGAGGCATTAGTTTCACTAGTGCTCAATTAAACGCCATGATAGATATATTCTACTTAGCCTCTATTCTCGCTCTAATAGGAACAGCTCTATTTACTCTCCTTAACGTTTTTAGGAGGAAATGATTCTGAGCGCTTGATCAACATCAGCGGTCTTTAGCAACGCTATTATCCACTTCTCATATTTCTTATCCAGATTCAATTCCTTTATTCTAGAGATTACTTCATCTATAGGATACTTAACTCTCTGTATCTCGAAACTTCTTTTCTCAGTATTGAGAATTGCGAATGAAGCTCTAGTATCAACATCCCTAGGCTGACCAACTGATCCCGGATTAACAATCATTGAATTATTAATTCTTCTAATCATTGGGATATGTGTGTGGCCTAGGATAATGAAATCAGATTTAATCTTCTTAGCAACACCGTAACTACTTTTCTCTATAAGTAGATTGGAGAGCTCATTGTCTGGGAGATCTGGGTAAACATAACCATAGAGCGGGACTCTTGGAGATCCATGAACAATATATAGCTTCAAGCCATCTATCTCAATAACTTTCCTCAAAGGCATTTCTCTTAGATAATTTATCTGATCCTCGTGAAGAAGCTTTAGAGATATGTTCTCTCTAGTATAAACACTTAACTCATGCGTCTTCTCACCACACCTACAATCCACTCCCCATGCAACAGCATTATCATGATTACCCATAACGATAATATCAGCGTTTTCTCTCAACCAATCAACCACTTCTCCTGGATTAGGACCATAATCAACACTATCACCAACAAATATCACCCGATCATAATTCTCCGCGCTATTAATTACCGCGTCTAGAGCATGCATATTACCATGTATATCCGAGATAACTAATAATCGCAAGGCTACTCCCCTCTTTAATTGATACATTGCTTTCTAAGAAATCTTGAAACAGTAATAAGGTTTAGCTAAATTCCCAATATATGCATCACTATATTTTTATTTACAAATATATTAAACCTTAACAGTGGCCTCTAAAAAAGGTGCAAGTGATGACGGAGGATACTGATTTTATTAAAGATATTAAGGTTGAGATCAAGACATATATGGGGAAAGCAATCGCTTATGATCTATCAAAGCTAAGAGATATGGGCATCATAGATATAGAGAAGTTACCATACTCCCTGAGAATCATGCTCGAGAACATAATACGGAATGCGCATAAGATAGAGAACTTTTCCGAAATGTTAAAGAAATTTACTGAGTGGCCTAGTAGTGGCGGTAAGGGAGAGATATCTTTTTTCCCATCAAGAATAATCCTACAGGATTTCACGGGAGTCCCACTTGTAGTTGATTTAGCGGCTATGAGAGATGCTGCGAAAGATCTTGGAGCTGATCCCAGGATAGTTAATCCGGTGATTCCATCTCACTTAATTATTGATCATTCTGTTCAAGTAGATTATTATGGTGTCTCAGATGCATTAATCAGAAACATGCAATTAGAATTCAGGAGAAATCGGGAACGCTATAGGTTTCTTAAATGGGCTCAAAACGAATTCAGTAATTTTAGGGTTTTTCCTCCAGGATCAGGAATAATCCATCAAATAAATCTAGAATACCTAGCGAGAGTCATTGAATTAAGGAACGAGAACGGAGTTCTACACGCTTATCCCGACACAGTACTTGGAACAGATTCACATACAACAACCATAAATGGAATAGGTGTGGTTGGATGGGGCGTGGGTGGAATAGAAGCTGAGGGTGTTATGTTAGGTCTCCCATACGAGTTACCGTTCCCAGAAGTAATAGGTGTTAAACTGGTTGGAGAGTTACCGCCAGGAACAACAGCCACTGACCTAGTCCTATACATAACGGAGAGATTAAGGAAGAAAGGTGTAGTCGGTAAATTCGTGGAGTATTTCGGTCCAAGCATTAAAAATCTACCTGTACCTAATAGAGCCACGATCTCTAATATGTCACCTGAATATGGATCAACAATTGGTTACTTTCCAATAGATAAAGCTACTATAGATTACCTCACTTTAACCGGAAGGGATCCAGGGCACGTGCAGTTTGTTAGGGATTACGTGGAGAGATTTAAACTTATTTATAATGAGGAGATACAGCCAGTTTACTCAGATATAGTTGAGATAGATCTAAGTGATGTTGAACCAGCTGTCTCTGGCCCAGCTCATCCAGAGGATAGGATTCCATTAAAAGAGCTAAAAAAGAAGATTCTCCAGCTCATTGAAGAGCATTTAAAGAGAACTGGGAAAAAAGATTACTCTGGTTACATACTAGCGGGAAAAGATGAGAGGGATGGAGTAATACTGGATATAAATGGAGAGAAAACGATTTTCAATCATGGATCAGTAATAATAGCGGCGATAGCTAGCTGTACAAACACACCAAACCCTCTAGTAGTTATAGCTGCTGGACTACTAGCTAAGAAAGCTGTTGAGAGAGGCCTACGCACGAAACCACATGTTAAAACAAGCTTAACCCCTGGATCAAGAGTTGTTGTTAAGTATCTAAATAAGCTAGGCCTGCTCCCGTACCTAGAGGCCTTGAGATTCCATGTAGCTGGGTTTGGATGCGCTTCATGCATAGGTAATAGCGGACCTCTCAACAAGACTATTGAGAAAGCGATTAGAGATCTCGATATTTACTCTGTCTCGGTCATAAGTGCTAATAGGAACTTTAGCGGTAGGATTCATCCACTCTCAAGAGGAAACTTCCTAGCTTCACCACCACTCGTTGTTGCTTTTGCGCTAGCTGGTAGATTAGATATTGATCCTATAAATGAGCCATTAACAATGGATCCTAATGGTGAACCAGTCTATCTAAGGGATATATGGCCATCAATGGAGGAGATATATAAAGCGTTTAATGAGGCTCTAGATCCAGAACTATATAGAGAGACATATAGGAATATTGAGGAGGGATCAGAGGATTGGAAGAAGCTGGAAGCTCCAAGCGGAATAGTTTACCACTGGGAGAAAGAATCAACATACATAAGGAAGCCACCATACTTCGAAGGATTCAAGTTAACTCCAGAGAAGCCAAAAGACATAAAGAAAGCTAGAGTTCTAGTATTGCTGGGTGATAGAGTATCAACAGATCACATCTCTCCTGCTGGAGCGATACCTCCGGACAGCCCTGCGGGAAAATACTTGCTTGAACACGGTGTATCAATAGAAGACTTTAACACGTATGGATCTAGAAGAGGTAATCATGAAGTAATGATGAGGGGAACATTCGCTAACATAAAACTAAAGAATTATCTTGTTCCAGATAGAGAGGGAGGATGGACAAAATATATTCCAACGGGAGAAATAATGAGTATCTATGAAGCAGCAATGAGATACAAGAAAGAGAACATCCCAGTTATAGTTATAGCTGGAAAGCAGTATGGCGTAGGTAGCTCAAGAGACTGGGCGGCCAAAGGACCAGCACTACTTGGCGTTAGAGCAGTTATAGCTGAGAGCTTTGAGAGAATCCATAGAAGTAATCTAATCGGTATGGGAGTACTGCCGCTTGAATTTAAGGAGGGTGAAAACTGGAGATCACTAGGTTTAACTGGCGAGGAGGAATTCGATATAATTGGTATAAGTGAGGGATTGCATCCTAGAAAAGAGCTGAAAGTCATAGCTAGGAAAGGAGATAAAACAATAGAGTTCAATGTCATAGCTAGCTTAAATACATGGGTTGAAGTGGAGTTCTATGAGCATGGTGGGATACTACCATACACATTAAGAAAATTAATTAAAGAATAATTAATAGATTAGAATAACTGTTTAGAAAGCTTAAAGCTAACTTTTTATTTATTAATTATTGTCAAGTCTTGTCTTTTATTCTGATTTAATGTTTTAGTAGATTAGGTTTAAAGCTTATTATGAACATGAGAAAATAGGATTATTAAGCAAGCGATCCTTTTTGGTGCAAGTCTCTCATGTTTAAACTTTTTAAAGTTTCTTGGTTTTATTGTATTGAGATTTCATTATGCTTAAATTGGTAAAATGTTTTCAGAAATATGGGTTTGAAAAAGGCTTATTTAATGGTTTGATAGGAGATGCGGTGGGTAAGGAGAGAGAAGCAGTGGTTATCTAGGGTGAATTCGAGTGCTTATCTTGGATCGGGAGTGGTTAAAGGAGGTTGCGAGTATTACTATGATCTATATGTTCAATACTATGGAGATCCTGACTGGGTATCTAGCGGTTCAATTGATTCCTTTCACTGAGTTATTACCTTGGATTCTGATTCTTTTTCCAATATTTCTCACTATTAGGGGGGCGACTAGTGGGGCTTTCATTGGGAATTTAACCACTTTACTTCATATAGGTACTATTTTACCTAGGTTTAGGGATAATTCTGATGAATACTATTTGTTGGCTCAATCAATATTCTTGTTCTCTGTAACGAATGCTTTATTAGTGTCATTATTTATTAGTGTTTATATCTTTGATTTCTTTGCGGCTATATCCGCATTCATATTGATTTTATTTGTGTTTGCTCTAGCGATAACGTTTTCATTAACTCTTACGAGTGTGATAGGTTTCACTTCGTTTAAAAAAGGTCTAGATCCAGATGTGGTTGTTTACCCAGTTATGTCTACTATGAATGATGTTGCCATACTAATTATTTTTCTTGTCTCATTAATCTGTCTAGAGCCCTGGAATCCCAGAAAGACACTATTTATTGGTGTGATACCTTCGATAATAATATTGCTCCTATATATCTTTATTTTCAAGCGAATAAGGAGAACGGAGATTTTTAGAGAGATTTTTAAAGAATCATATATAACCATAATTTATTCTCTCGTATTATCTACTATATCTGGCATGGTTCTGACTAGTATAACTAGTATTCTTTCTAGGATCCCAACGATACTAACGGTTCTTCCAGCTTTAATGACAACTATGGGGGATGTAGGTTCAATAACAGCGTCAACATTTACTACTAAATTGAGAATAAGTGGTTTAAGTGAATCCCCGATTTATTCTACTTTAAGACACTTCATTGCGCTTCTCCCGAAGCTAAGTGCACCATTCTTATTATTCTCCGTGATAGTATCTTTTCTTTCATCTCTATTAAACCTAAATTTAGTTGAATTATTTTTAACTCTGACAATTATTCTGCTAGCCGGATTCATCACTATTGCGATTATAGGGATTTTATCAACGCTAATATCTATTATCGCGTTTATTTATGGTATAAATCCAGATAACGTGGCGATACCGATAATAACAGCGACAGCTGATTTCATCACGATTATCATAGTCACGATCATTGTTAAATCCATGTTATAACAATACATTCATTGCAATATGCTATCTTCTTAGACCTTTCTACACATCTTATAGGTTAAATAGTTTCTTAACATTAATTTTCTTGAATTCTAAACCATATCTCTTCGCTATTATTTTTCCGCGATCCGTGATTGATGGAGCCACTAAGATACCTCTGATTTCCCTCCTCGTATTCGACTTCATGTGCTGGATATATCTCATTAATTGATATACAGCATCGACTTGAGCTGTAACTCTCTTGAATTCTACTACGACCAATCTACCATCCTTATCCTCACCTACTAGATCTATATATCCGAATGGCGTTTGTACTTCAGTTCTTATTGGTCTAAAACCTTCTTCAATAAGCTCTGGTTTCAATAAAACCTTCTCAACTAATTTCTTCTCACTAACATCACTTTCTATACCAGTAGCATCTAGTTTGACAAAAGCAATGAAATATAGATCTTTCACTCGAATTAAGAGTGTTTCTCTAGGTCTATCTCTAATAGACTTGATTAATAATTGGTTATCTCTAATAATAAAGCTCACTCTACTTCCAGGAGGCTGCCAGTTAACCGGCTCTCTCTTTTTACCTTCATGAATAAGAATTGTGCCATCAGGCTTAATGATTATTATTCTGTTTCCCATAGGGAGATAAGCCCTGGATCTCCCCTTATAATCAGCTTCAAAACTAGCATAGATTATTATGGTGAATGCTGACTTTCTCTTATTGAGCTCCCTTACAGCTTCACTAGGATCAATTTTTGACAAAAAGATGAAATTGTGATGAGATGGAAACCGTTCAAATTGATCAGTATTCGGCAAAATAATCACGAGGCTTTAATCGTTCTCACTGAATAAATTAATTATTATCTGATTTAAAAACATAGAAGTAAAAAGGCATTGAGGCTAGGATGATGATACTTGAGATTAAAAAGTTAGCTAATGGATCTATGCTACTTGCTATTAACGCTGATAAAACTGGGGAAATTATGTAAATAAAGTATCTGCCTGAAAAAATAAATCCAAATACTGTTCCCTTATACTCTTGAGGCACCCTCTTATATAGGATGGTTCTGTGATAAATGAACCATACTGTATGAGCTGTATATGACGAAAAAGTAAATAAGCAACTTAAGAGAAATACCTGAAAATTATTATTAATGAACTTAGAGAAGTAAGGCAAGCTATATGATATAGCTGAGAAAATAATAGCTATGGATAAATATCTCAAGTTAGCGTTTCTACCAGTTGTTAAATACGAACCTAGAATTCCAGCTATATTAGCGAGCGCTAGTGTTATAGATATTAGAAATAGATTGAGTTGAGCTACATTATAAACAAAATTTAAGTAAATGAATTCTGGTGATATGGAGTAACCAAGATAGATAATTAATTCAGCGAATATAACTGGGATCAAACTCTTTGTAATTGATAGAGAAAAAGGGAAGTTTACACGAGCTTTCTTAGTTCTGGGAATCATCAATAGGATGTAAATGCACGATATACTCATTATTAAAGCACATGAAATGAAGAGCAATCTAAACCCATTTACACCACCATAAACATAAGTCAACGCGAATCCCGTTAAAAGCATTGCAAATAATTGGGAAGCATTTGGTAAGCTCATATGATAAGAGAAAGAAGTCTCGTATTGTTCCTCGGGATAAAAAGCCTTCTCAACTGTTTGATACGCGACACTTAATGGATCCAAGAATGAGTATAGGCTCAGACCTAAGTATATGTAATCAACTCTCGGAGCAAATGCATATATTAAGTAGAGTATGGTTGCTGAAGCATCAATAAAGAACATGGCCCATTTTGGTTGAAAGCCAAGATCGAGAATCCTTCCAAAAACCACGCTACCTATAATGCTAACTATGAAACTATAACTTATTAAAATGCCAATCTCTACAAGTTTCCATCCCAGTATGAATAAATAGATAGGTAGAAAAATATCCGCTATTATTGGTATGGAGGATAAAGTATAGTAAATTATTAGTATCCTGGCGTTTCTTGGGAGATCATGCCAACTCTTAAACATAGTTGTGGGCACCTATCGAGCCATACAAATTAAGACTTATAAAGATGAGTTCAATTTTATATTAATTAAAAATGCTTAATATTATCTCTAGAAAGAATAACACTATAAGCGAGAAATAACTTAGTAATGATTCAGAGGCAGTGATATGTCGTATATTGAGTGGATTGAGAGGGCTAGATTCTTCCTGAAAGAAGCTGAGAGATATCTGAAAGAGAATATTTATTGGGCTTCATGCTTTAACTCTCATCAAGCAGCTGAATTCTATCTCAAGGGAATTTTATTTAAGATCACGAATTCTTATCCATTCACCCACGATTTAATAATTCTTCTAGACGCGTTAGAGAAACTAGGTATAGATATTTCTGATAATATACGTTTAAGTGCAGATTATTTAACTCCTCATTATACTTGAGCGAGATATCCTGGAACTAAAGCAATAATATATGATAAAAGAAGAGCTGAGAAATGTTTAAACCACGCAAAAATTATAGCAAAATTTGTTGAGGAATTACTATGAAACCAGAACTAATTCGCGAAGCAGAAAAGTTTCTCAGGGAACTAGTAGATACAATCATAGATATTTACTCGGGTAACGTGACGATTATCTTGTTTGGTGGTAGGGCTCGAGGAACTAGTTCTGATTCAGGAGATTTCGATATATTAGTCATCTTAAGGAAGGTTCATGACCCAATAGATGAAGCTATAAAAATTAGAACAAGATTGCACAAAAAAAGGTTTCCTCTAGATATCGTGGTTATCGAAACTAAAGACTTAGAGAAACCTATCATTAAGAAAATGTTAGAGCATCACGTAGTACTATTTGATGGCTTGAAAATACAGAAATTAATTTAGTTTCAATAAATAACAAAATAAATTATGATGAAAATAGCTTGCCTAGATCTTGAATACTACTAGCGAAGAATCTCTCATTCCCATAGACCAATCAGGCATCATTCTCTCTATCCTTATCCATCCAGCATCCTCTAAGAGATCCAGTAATTCCTCTGCCTCGCTCCTTCTTAAATCAAAAGCTCTCATAAGCAATTTAACAGCTCCACCATATCTAGCTGCATTATGAACAATGAACTTCCTTTTCTTTGGAAATAAGGGCACTAATCCCGGTTCCTCAACTTTCACTTCATAGTCACTAATATTTAAATTATTCTTAAGAAAGAGCGCTAGATCCTTAAGTGATCTTATTGACCCATTACTTCTCTCTATTATTATCATGATTAAATCAACCACATTATGCACCGAACTAAGCGGTAAACATATAATATTTTTCACCAACTAATTAAATCTTATTAAGTTTTTATAGCTTTTTGAGGGCGACTGTATGACAGAGCTACTTTATATGGATAACTCCTATTTAAAGGAATTTACAGCCAAAATCGTTTCCGTTTCTGATGATGGAGTTGTGCTGGATAAGACAGCTTTCTATCCTGTTGGTGGAGGATTGCCTAGTGATACTGGATACATCATTGCTGGTGATGAGAAAATAAGAGTCAAGCACGTGTTCAAGAAGGGCGGTGAAGTATATCACGTTATAGAGGGAACAGTGAGTGAGGGTATAGAGGTTAAGGGCGTGATTGATTGGGATAGGAGATATAGAATCATGAGACTTCACACAGCAGCTCACTTATTGAGCGGATTACTGTACAGCAAGCTTAAAGTGCTTATAACGGGGAATGCCATCAGGGAAGATCGCGCTCACATAGATTTTAGTCTTGAAAAAACGGATAGGGAATTATTCCAACAAGTTATTAACGAGGCAAACGATTTAATTAAGCAGGGAAGACCAGTTAAGATTTATTATATGGAGAGAGAGAAAGTTCTGCAAACACCTGGATTAATTAAACTTGCTGGAAAGCTGCCTCCAAATGTACCAGTCTTACGGATTGTTGAGATAGAGGGAATAGATATTCAGCCGGATGGAGGAGTTCACGTAGCGGATATAAGGGAAATAGGAGAAATAAAAATGCTAAAGATACAGAATAAGGGCAAAAATAGAAAAAGATTGCATTACACTGTTGAACCATAAAGTATAGGTTCAAAACTATGGGATTCCGTATTTAGAGGTGCATGTAGAGAAACTAGGTGAAACTAAAAATATGGATAATAAAACTTCTATATATTTATTGTTATGATCTCTTTCTCTATTCCCATTTTGTTTAGATACGCTATTACGTCAGCTAATTCCACGGCGAAATTGTATGGGAGAATAGCTGTGTGAAATATTTCTGTGAATAGTTTTTTGTACGGCTCAAATTCCTTATCTATGTATACCGCGCTAAGCAAGATTCCTCTTCTCTCTATTATTCGTCTCACCTTCCTCAAGACTCTATCCATTACTATAATCCTAGCTTTCCACTTAGGAACCCTCTGTATCCTTGATATGAAACGAGTCAGGCTCTTGAACTTCAATGATACACAAATAGATATGAAACCGAATTTTCTCCTTGATAAATAATTCAGAACTCTCTTCTTCTTAT
>JALWRR010000011.1 GCA_026993975.1 Promethearchaeati archaeon
ATATAATTGTTATTCGTCTTTTCTCTAGGATTTTCTGTAGAGTTAAGAAAATCAGATACCGGATCCATCATCAGAGCTCTCAGATGAGTAACTGTTCATCATTACTAGTTTAGTTTCTCTAATATCGCGCCTAAATCTCATTTTTATACTGTATTATTTTCAAAAAGATTTAAAGCATTAGTTTCACTTTTCTTCATACGATAGTCTATATCTGGGGTTTCTAATGAATAATCAGAAAAAAGTCGATGATTTATCAACGATAGTATCTTACGCTTTTAAAAAACAGCTTGAATCAAGAAAAATGCAAGAGAAAAAGAATAAGATATTAGGTAAGATAACGGATATGTTAAAATCAGGCAATATTAATAGAGATGAATTAACTAATTATGCTGATTCGTTACAGATGCTATCTGAGTGGGAGAAATCTGAGAAAAAAATCTCTGAAAGCCTAGAATCAAAGTTTATTGCTCTCTTAATATACCAATTAATAGGAGATAAGGAACACTTAGATAAACTAGTTTTGAGCTTTAATAGCTTACTAGAGGAATTAAAAAAGGAGATACTTGCTTGGAAACACTATGATAGAGCATACATGATAGAGACATTGCACTTGTTAAGAGATGCAGTGTTAATAGGTCCTGAAAACCTGCAGAAGAAAAATATTGATTACTTGCCTAAAGTGCATCCTTACATAAGAGATCTACCAGAAATATTAATAGCCTATTTATCTTCCAGTAAATCGATAGCTGATCTAAAAAACGCATTCCAGAGATATGAAAAATTTTCAGAAGAAAATAATTTATTAGATATCTGGCACACTATTAAAAGGTTATTAGACTTAACATGCGCGTATTTAAGGATGAAGGGAGCGGTCTCTGATAAAGCATGATGAAACTGCTGAACACTGAAAAATAATTGTGATGCTGGAATGAAAGTAGTCTTAGGAATAGAAAGCACGGCTCATACCTTTGGAGTTGGAATCGCATCCCTCGACGGTAATTTTTTGGTTGATTACTCTGACCAATTCATTCCACCTTCTGGAGGAATACATCCAAGAGAAGCTAGTGAGCATCATTCAAAGGTAGCCCCCCACCTCATTGAAATGGCCATCAGTGAAATAAAAAAGAGAAAATTTGAGTTAGTTGGAATAGGCTTTTCAAGAGGACCAGGACTTGGCCCTTGTTTGCGAGTTGGAGCTACAGTAGCTAGAGCTATCGCAACATATTTGGATATTCCATTATTCGGTATTCATCATGGAATAGCGCATATAGAGATAGGGAAAAAGCTTACTGGGGCAAAAGACCCACTTATTCTCTTAGTTTCCGGTGGTCACACAATGATAACTGCTTTAGAGAAACATAGGTATAGAGTGTTTGGTGAAACCTTAGATATCTCAATTGGAAACTTGATTGATATGTTTATGCGTTCAGCTGGTTATCCTTCTCCCGCGGGTCATATTTGTGAGAAATTAGCCTCAGAAACAAATGAAATGGTCGAGCTACCATATATCGTCAAGGGCACGGATATGTCATTTTCAGGAATTCTAACAGCGGCAAGAAAGTATCTTAAAAATGGAGTACCAATCAACGTAATATGCAGGAGTTTGCAGGAATTCTCTTTCGCAATGCTCTCTGAAGTAACTGAGAGAGCGCTAGCCCATACAAAGAAGAGAGAATTGCTTGTCGTGGGTGGTGTAGCAGCAAATAAAAGGCTTCGGGAAATGCTGTCATACGTCGCTAAGGAACATGAGGCCGCATTGCTGGTCTCTAAGAAGTGGAATGGTGATAATGGAGCAATGATTGCTTGGACAACGGCACTAGCATATAAATATGATAATCCATTGGATGTGGATAAGAGTTATGTGATACCTCTATGGAGAATTGATGAAGTATTCGTTCCTTGGCAATAAGCTATGACTTTAACTTATCCAACATTGATTGAACTATGCTCAAAGCTTCTTCTGCTTTTACTTTATCATTCCCTCTTAACTTTCCTGCTTCAATCATCCTATGTATCTCCCTTATGAATTCATGATACTCCCAGGGATAAACTATCCATTTTGTGGTTTTTTCTATGAAGTAATCTGGTTCAAATTCACTCCAAGGCTTGTAATGAACCGTTGCTACTCTTACTTCCGTCACACCCATGGATTTCAAATGGTCAACAATAGCTTTTAAAGTCGCACCTGTATCAGAGACATCGTCAACGAGCAAGATTTTTTTACCGTTTAGCTTATCGGGAGCAGGTTGAATAATATTAACTTGTTTACCTGGTTTCCCGATTTCTTCATATAGCTCAGCTTTAACAGCTAGGACATTTCTAATTCCTAAACAATCAGACAATATTGATGCTGGTGTAGCACCACCCCTTAAAATTGCAACTATGTAATCTGGATGGAAATCTGATTTCTTAATTTTTTCACATAAATTAAGGACTTTTTTTACAATGTCCTCCCATTTCATGACCTCGTATTCCATGAAGAAGAACCTCTACTTAATAAATAAGTAGATGCTAGCACATTATTTTGTGACGGGATGATGCAATATATTATGAAAAATAAAAATATTTATGATTGCACAAAAGTTGTCATGGATACCTTAATAGGTAAACTGTTGTTTCACTTGGAAGATCATTTACATCTATCTCGATTTTGTTTGTATCGAATTCCTTGATGTCGCCATCCCAAATTCTAGTGAACTCCTCTACGTGGTACAGTTTACTGAAGATAGTTTGGTTAAGTTTCGCGCTATAATAATGCATTGGTATAGCGATATTTGGGTTTATCTGCCTTATTACGGTAACTGCTTCCTCTGGTCCAATAGTATATTTTCCTCCAACTGGAATAAATAATACATGAGGTCTACCAAATACCTGAATTCTACTTATCTCATCATCTGTAAGGATGTGTCCTAGATCACCTAGATGAGCAAAAACGCCATCACCGTACCCAATCACATACATCGAGATTTTCCCTCGAATCTTCCCCTTTGATTCATCATGATATGCTTCTACGCCTCTTATCTTTACATCTCTGATATTTCGATCGCCTATTAAGCCGATTAATTTAGTCCCATCCCACTTAATTACACCCTCGCAATTATTATGATCAAAATGATCATGCGTACATAGAACAATATCGGCGTCATTTTTTGGTAAAGTCAACTTGCCAGTGTTTGGACCGAATGGATCTATATATATCTTAATTCCGAGAGTCCGATTATATATGCTAAAGCAGGAATGACCGTGCCAAGTAATCTCAAAAATTGCTAATGGGCTTGACATAATGCATGCCTCTTAGATTTCTAATTTGTCTTTATGGTAAAAAAATAACTAGTAATATAATTAAAAAAATTACATTCTTTATACTCTATAACTTCCATTAATAAAAACACCTTTTCTTTTTATAAAAGATCCATCTTCATAAACCAATACTCCTCTAAGAAAAACTGCCTCAACTTTTCCTCTCAAACTCATGTTTTCCCAAGGTGTTAAACTAGCTTTACTAACTGCATCAGCTCCCCGCACTCTCCATCTATATTTTTTATCAAAAATGACTATATCAGCGTAAAAGCCTGTTTTAATTTTGCCTCGCTTTTGAATACCTAGAATCCTCGCTGGTTTTTCTGAAACTGCTCTTAATAACGTCTTAAAATCATCAATCCTAGCTACTTTTGCAAGCTTAAAAAGCAGGGGATAGAAAAACTCGATAGAGGCAATGCCTGCAGGCGCTTCACATAAGTCCTTTAGTTTCTCCTCGGGTGTATGTGGAGCATGATCAGTAATTATTGCATCGATTAGACCAGATTTTATTCCATTTATTAAGGCCTTTCTATCTAATTCATCTCTAAGTGGAGGATGGCATTTCGCAACGCTTTTGAGTTTTTCTCCATCTTTTTTCGTAAAGAATAAGTGATGAAGTGTAGCATCAGCTGTTATATTTATTCCCATTTTTTTAGCTTTTATAACCTCCATTAATGAATCAAGCGTCGTGATATGGGTAAGATGAACTCTAATTCCTTTTTTAGCAACATTAATTGCTTTTTTCACAGCACTTAGCTCCGCTGATCTAGGCCTAGCAGCCTCAAATGAATTGTAACTATTGCAGTCAAATGTATCAGAAAAGAACTCACTATCCTCCGCATGAACAATGTACATGAATTCATTAGGTAGCTTTTTACTCACAAAAAGACCTGATTCCGCTTGATCATACATATATATTTTAACTCCGGCTGGAAAAACCTCTTTTCTGCGCAAAAAAGTATTAAATTCATTGAAATCATGCGGGATCTCGATATAAAGCATGAAATCTACGTAGCTTTTTAGTCTCACAATTTCCAGTTTCTTTACGAAATTTACATAATTATTAATCCTTGGTTTATTATTAGGCATGTCCGCAACTATTGTGACCCCGCCTTTTAATGCCGCCTTACTTCCTGTCGAGAAATCTTCCTTATACTCATAACCTGGCTCCCTGAAATGAACGTGCATATCAATTATTCCTGGTAAGGCTAATTTCTCGTCAGCGTTATAGATTGCATCTACTTTACTTAATAAATACTTGTTCGCCTTATCCGAAACGAAAAGCTTAATGATCTTTCCCTCATCATTTATAAGGATATTAATTCGTTTCCAGAAATTTCCTAGGAGGACCTTAGCTTTCTTTATAAGGAGCAAAAAAGTTGCCTCCCAGTAAGTGTAGGAAAAAATATAGTTCTAGATTCTTGAAGCTAATTTGTTTGCATAGTATTGAGCTACTAGCTCAAATCCCTTAGCATTTGACATTACGGGATCATCAGGAATCAATACTTGTTCTGGTGACTTAATCATCCCTTTCTGGACTAGAGCATCTTTCAAATTATGCCCAAAGATATAGACTCCTCCCCCTACTAGGATGTAATATTTTATGTATGCGTCTGGTGGTAATGTCTCTAGAAGCCTCTCAACTTCATCCACTATTATTCTTGAGACATACTTGGCTAAAGATTCTATTTGCGGACGTATATCATACTCAACTCCCCCAATATTAACTGTGTATTCACCTTTCTCAAGCACGGCTATTAGTGATTCAGGCTTAATCATTCTACCAGTCTTTTCATTAAGAAATTGAGCCAGTTTCGTAACAACGGTGTCAACAGCCTCTGTTATTGATCCGCTAGCAGTTCTAAGAATTGTACCATTATAAATAGTTAATATGTCCGTGGAACCATGCCCGATATCTATTATTACGCTATCAACCGCCTTTTTTTCACCTTTTGCTTTTAATATATAGTACCATGAACCATAAGGCTCTGGCATTACTGGTGCTGCAAGAACTTTAGCTTTTATCATCTTAATGTCGTCTGTAGCGTCATTCTTTATTGTTATTTTATGTGATCCAACTAGAGTTTTACTAAGAGACTCCATTTCATTTGTTCCCGTTGCTACTGGAACACCTGTAGCAATAATAAACTCCTGTTCAGCCTTCTCTGCAATTAATCCTAAAGCTGCTTTAACAGCGATTAAAGCATCTTTAACACTTTTCATTCTCCCCTCTCTAGCAAGTGGGATCTTCACTAGTGATTGCAATCGAGCTAATTCTCCCACATAGTATTCTTCATCATTTTCGAGCTTAATCACAAGATTTTTCTCCCAGCTTTTATCCCCAGTTAAACCCTTGAAACCAGGATTAGGCTCTCCTATCATGCTAGGCAACTTAATTTTTTTGTTACCTACAGATATTTTAATTGAACTCGTACCTAGATCAATACCTACTGCGGTAATACCTTTAAAAAGCGCCATTTATCATCACCATTACCTATTCACAATACTTAATGCTCTATTTGAATACTTAAGTAATTTTATCAATCCCGATTTTTTAATACTGATTACTATTATCACATGATTATTGAGCGTTATATCAAGAATTAAAAAATATGATATATCGCTGATCGCGATGAAAGTTTTAATTATAGGATTCGGAGCACTAGCTAGATCACTAGTTAATTTATTATGCGAAATTAAAAATGGATTAAAAGTATCTACAGTATTACCGGATAACGAAAAATACTCGGCGCGAAACATAGAAATCGTTGGGATCATCGATGTACGAGAAAAAGCATTAAGAGACGCCACACAAAATAGTTGCGTACGAGATTTATTAAATAATGATACTGAGCGAATTCACCCTGGAATACTTCTAGATAAGGTACCAGCGCGTCTCCATGGGTTTAATCAACTGTTAACAGCGAATATTAATGATGTATCTGGTTTTCTAGACGAAATAAATGCTGAGATTGGCATACTTTCAATAAATAGCTTCGCGGAAAAAACAGCTATTGAGTATTCTAACCTACTAGCTGAACACAAAATAAATTTAATTAACGCTACACCTATTAAAATAGCGTGGAATAATCAGGTTGCAGAATTATTTAAAAACAATTGTTTAGGCGTAGTAGGTGATTATGTTAGGGGATATATAACATCAATAGATTTGGTACTGATCCTTAACGATATTTTGAGAGACTTGGGATTCGAGATTTCTTCACTTTACGCTTTAGATAGATTTGGTGGCGCAGAAGGCTTTCTATTGATGCATGAGAAAAAGATGTATATTGAGAGTATGCGGGATCTTTTATTATCGCTTTTAAACCCATTGGAAGCTTCCTATACTGTTGATTGGAAAAATTTCTTAAAAAATGAGAAAATGAGCTCGATTACTACAGAATTCAAAGCACCTATGGGGGACTTGGAGCTGTATTTGTCAATGAAAATAAACGATCAAATATTCGCTTCTTTAACGCTTTTGGATGTAATAAGAGCTCTTAAAGCCGCAGTAGATAATGGTTATTTTGGTAGAATAGAAGAAATCTGTCAATATGGGTTCCTGTTCACTAAGACCTATGAAAAAAGTTTCCTTGATCGAATAGCTTCATTTAGGAAATTTATGGCTAGATTTTTATAGCTAGAATTCCGAGATACCGCCCAAGTAGATTGAAAGGAAAAACTGTAAAAAGTTTCCTTTCGATCCTACTTAACACTTCATGATGCTTCTCAAACCTATGCCTCTTAAAATTCATATGTAATATCGAGAAGATCCCATATTTCTTTACTATGCGGAAATGATTACTTTTCAGGAATCTTAGAATCTCGTTTATTTGATAATAATGAGTTGGAATTCTTACAGCGCCCCCTTTTTTTAACGGGATTGTGACCCTAGTAAATGGATCACCAGCTTTTTTGATTGTTTTTAAAAATAATCTCGGACTAGTAACTATTTTTAAAAACCAATCTAAGGCGAACTTATTAAGCACTGTGAAAACAAATAACCCCCTGCTTTTTATTACTCTACTAACCTCCCTGAAGAGAATTGGATAGAATCTCGAGTGATCAAGCACGCCAAAAAGACCGATTACTATATCAAACATACCTCTTTTAAAAGGTAATTTCTCTGCTGCAGATACTATAAAATCAGCATTCTCTTCATTTAAAACAAAAGCAAATTTCTTGGCTTTTTTTAGAGGTCTATATGCTAAATCAATACCTATTACTCTGTACTTCTTCCTCTTCATTAATTTATTCATGATCAAGCGCAAAGCCCATACTTCCCAGCCCCAACCACAACCTAAAATTAGTATTGATAAGGCATTGTTAGAATTAACTGAATTTATCGCATCAGTTAACATTCTTAAATGCTCTAATCTCATGTGCCGAATCCAATCGTTCCCTGATGCTTTCCAGTATGTGGGTGGAATCGCTTCATATAATCCCTTTATCTTGATATACTGAGAGAACTCTTTTTCAATAAATATTGGTATTCGTCTTCTAATGAAGAAAGTTTTATTATCACAAATTATTTTTCCTGAATATATCTCATCCCCATGACGATCCTTCTTCACATTAATTAATCGTATATTCCTGCAATCAAAATAATCTAGAACCCACTGTCTCATTGCTTACCCACTGGTAGTTAATTTTTTATCTAGGAGGTTCCCTCCAGATAATAATTTTTCCAACTTGCCAATCTCTCAATACTATTTTAGCAGCTTCTTCAATATTTGGTTCTCCTTTCTTCAAAAATAAATTTCTCTTTATAGCTATCTTTCTTAGGAGTTCTTCGGGACCATCGCTATCAACACCATATACTTTATAAAAAACATCTTTTCGTATTTCCTTTAGTTTATTGATCAAAATAATAGCATAGTATACTGGATCATCAAGATTCTCCACTCTAATTGCTCCAGTATAAACAAGCATTGAGTGATTATCACAGAGAAAAATCCCCGGGGTATCTATTATTTTTAATCTGCCTCTCCTAACAACTTGAATATTTTTTGTTAATCCCGGTTTTGATCCCGTTGAAACGCTATGATATCCCTTTAAAATATTAATTAATGTTGATTTTCCTACATTTGGGTAACCTATGATCGCTACTCGTATCTCACTATCTTTGTTTTTTCTAGCTATCCTATAAATTAACTCCCTAAGAATACCTGTTCCTAACCTAAATCTAGCACTTATATATACGACAGGATACTCTCTCTCAAGATGCTTTTTCCATAGGTCTAGGATAGATCTAGGAACTAAATCAGATTTATTTATGACTAGTATTAATTTTTTGCCCATTTTGATTAATTTTTTCTCAATTTCCTTTAATCTAAAGGCGTCTGGATCCCTAGCATCTAAGACCTCCAATATTACATCAGCGTCCTTAACTGCTTTCCAAAATCTACCCCAACTCTTCCTAATCAGACCTTTGTAGTTACCCCGCATGAGATACTCCCTAACTCGCTCATTAAATTCAGTTACTTCCAGTAGAAAGCAATCAGAGACAATTTGGATTAAACTTAACCATTGCTTTATGTACTCATCGCAACTTAAAGAATTATTAGGAGATTAAAAATAATTTAAGAAAGGGATGTTTATTCAACACCAGGGAGAGATTTCGTTAATGCTTCAGCTAATAATTTGCCTTTCTCTGTTAGAGTAAATCTTTTTTCTATCCAGCCTTTAGCTCTTTCGATCTGCTTCATATCAACTATTCCATACTTATAAAGAGCGTCTAGTTTCCTCGTTGTAGTGGCTGGTTGCATTTCAGCGTATTTTGAAGCTGCCCTATTTATGTCACCAATGTTTCCTTCGCCCTTCTCTTTAAGCGCCAGTATGACCGCTATTGTATATGGATCAAAAATCGCTATCCCTTTATATGGATCTTTAACACGATATATCCTCATTTTATTTCACCTCTTCATTAAATTTTAAATTCTTTTTTATCATATCTTTATTAATAGATCTCTTTTCTTCTATTCAATAAGACATAATTATTTCTTATAAACCATATATAGACTGACT
>JALWRR010000012.1 GCA_026993975.1 Promethearchaeati archaeon
TGCTCCATGCCATAGGTAAACTCACTCCTCAAAGCCTTAATCTCCTCCCAGATCTTAGCCGTCTCCCTATTAAAGTCCTCCCTAAGCGTAGTCAAGTCAGCCCTCAAAGCCTTAATCTCCTCCCAGATCTTAGCCGTCTCCCTATTAAAGTCCTCCCTAAGCGTAGTCAAGTCAGCCCTCAAAGCCTTAATCTCCTCCCAGACTCTGAGGCTCTCTTTGTTGAAGTCTTCTCGTAGTAATTTTAACTCTTCTAGGGTTTTTAGCATTTCGTGCTTTGAGGCTAGTGATTCTGTCATAATCCCTAGGATCTGTGTTCTGAATAGTTGGTCTCTGATGAATAATTTGGGTAATTCCTCTCTGATTATTTTGATGATTTTTTCTCTCTCTGTACTCACAGTGAACACCAAGATTTTTAATTGTTTCACAAAAATTAATTACGAGAGAGAAAATATAAAAATAATGACCCTTCTATCACTGCGCATATTTTACGATTATCTCATATATTCTTAGTACAATCTCTAATAAATAAGCATAATCTATAAGAAATCACATTAGATACTGAGCCTATACTATTAGTGTTCCGGCAATTTAGTAATGAGTTATATGAGAATATATGAGTAGGCTAATCTGAGGAGGAACCATATAGCTATGAAGATTAATGAAATTTATGTAAATAGTAGCGAGAGGAATCTTGGAGGGTAAAAATCTTAGGATAAGATGAGAAAAATAAATAATAAAAGCAAAACTGCTAGTTATAATGATTAATTATTCAATTTAGATTCAATAAAAATCTTGAAAACGTTTAAGGAGTAATAGGGGTTTTCAATGCGGTTTAGGAGTGCTAATGTTATTAGTATTCTAGAGTGCTTGTGCCACGGCATTGATTCTTTTTCTGAAATAAAGAAGAAAGTTAGTCTTGAAGATGCTTCTATTGCACATTTCCTGAAAAAATTAATTAAGCATGATATCGTGGAGAAATTGGGTAAGGGTCGATATATTTTAAAGATGAGAACTCCTATTTGCTATCTGTTTGATGATGTTGATTCTTTCTACTATATTGGTTTGCTTGGAATGAAGAATAGCCATATGGAACCTGAACCCGAATCAGCTGTCTCTCTGCTTGAGAATGAGGGGATCAAGATTTCTAGGAGGATCATTTTTACTACTCCCGAAGCATTATATAGTTGGAGAGGTTTTGATTTCTCTGATTATGATATAAAGATTATCAGCGCTAAGGACCTCCTAGATATCCCTGTGATAGAGGAGAAGATTCATGAAGCCATCTTACCTGAAATGAAGTCTGGTTTACTAATTCTTGATTGCACGTCATTAACTAAAACTGCTACAATCGCGATGTATAATCTAGCTATAAAACTAAACATCCCCCTAATATATGTTTATGAGGAGAGAAGAAAACTCGTATGGTTAATTAGTTTAGATGATGTGAGGAAGGAAGTGAAAAAGAGATTATTATCGTAGGGAGAATATTAATTCTTTTAACCTTTTTATTCTTTCATTTATTTATGTTTCTATTAGTAATAGTGTTTGTGATACGTGATGAGGAATGTTTAGAGCTGTTGTTTTAAGTACTGTTGGTGCTTCTCTCCTCTTTAATTTCGCTAAGTCGCGAGGAATAGATGTTAGAGCTCTGGTTAATAAGGATGAGGATGAACTCGTGCTATCGATAGTAGAGTTCATTAAGGAGAAAGGTCTAGATGCTTCAGCTGAAGTTAATAGTCTTGATAGGATTCTGGATAAATTATTATCTGATGGCTTCAAGATTGATGATATAATCTTGGAGTTCTTTGTATCTGATACTTGGGAGGGCGATATATGTGGTAGGGCTCTAGAATCATACTATAAGGATAAGGGATTCATTGTTGTATTAACGAAAATTGAGGGGTTGAAGTACGATGCTAAGGAATTCCTTGAACAGGGATTATTATCACTTGTCAATGAATTATCGATGCGAACGTTCCACCACTCTAGAGAAGGTAGGAGAGTAATAATTAATGCAACTGGAGGCTTTAAACCAGAGGCAGCGTACGCTACCCTAGTTGGCTTACTTAATGGTTGTGAAGTATATTATATTCACGAGAAATTCCACGAAATAGCGAATTTACCACCTTTACCATTGAAGATAGATGAGAAATTCTGGAAGGAGAATAAAGATATATTAGACTATATTATGGAAGAAAAGGATTTGAGTGACGTTAAAGCGCGATTTGGAGATCGCTTAAGAAATGTAATGTTACTTACAGTAGTAAGGAAAGAGAATGGCATAGATAAAAT
>JALWRR010000013.1 GCA_026993975.1 Promethearchaeati archaeon
CTTCGATATTCTATTAACTATTTTCTCGTAAGCTTTACCGAGTGTTCTTAATCTAACGCGAACTATTAAGTCGTATCGACCAGCAGTGGCTGATGCGAACTCTATACCATCAATTCTAAGTAATTCGTTTAATATATCTATGCTTTTTCTATTGCTAATCTTGATAAATATGTATGCTGTGACCTCAGATAGAGAAAGAGAAATTATCCCAATAAACATTAGAACTATCCCGATAAGCTTTATCCATAATGTTACTGTGTCAATTAGTACGAATTGTATTGAGGGCACGAATAGCGCTAAAATAAGTGTTAAAGGCAGGCTAACCACCACGGAAATAGAGCTCAACGCATTAACTATACTCATTTTACCCAATCCCAATGCCCTAATATAGAAGACGTATGCAAAGAAAGTTACTAACATATCCATCATGAGTGGTAAAGAGAACGCTAAAGCTAGCATAACTCCATCTAGAATAACGAGAAATGATTGCTCGATCAATGGTATAACTGCTATAAATATCATGGAGGTAAATACCAAGCTCCATACTCGTAAGTTTATTGAATCATAATATGATGATCCATTTCTCAGTGATCTAGCTTTTTTCTGGAAAAAAATGTACCCAAATGAACCTAGATTTAAGGGACCTAAAACGAGTAATAATCCAATTAAATCTATTTTTCCTTTAGATAAATTAATCAGTAAGGCCCCTAGAATAATCATGAAAATTGATTGAATCTCTATAATCGCTGGTTTCTCTTTTTCTATTAATAAGTCACCTATCAATAAGTACCCAGTAATCAGATTAGTGAAAGGTATGACAGCCGATGGATCTGGTACATCCGTTATCACTATGAAGTAACTTATGGATGCAATAGCGTTACTCAAGCCAGCTAAGAAAAGGTATCGCAATAGTAATCCTTTAGGAATAACTATCCCTCTAAACAAGGGATCTATGTACTCGCCAACTCTGTTTCTTCCATGACTTATATTCATGATTAATAACAAGGAAATATGCAGTATAGTGCCCACGAGAAATAGGCTTAGTCCAAACAAGAATGGTTTTCTTATCATAGTGCTAGATATCCATACATCCAATGCAACTACAATAGCGCTTAATATGCCAGAAGAGATAGATAGTGTATAAAATAGATGTTTTCTCCTTAAGATTACCAAGAGATTATACCTCTCCCTTAGTAACTTCTTTTTCGACTACATGTGTAACTGTTTTTAATATTCCCTCGATCTCATGGATCTTTTCCGTTATTAGGAATAATTCCTCTAAATCATTAACTACGACTCTTAGTATTATATCGAATTCACCAGCCGTTACTGATACGTGCGTTGTCTGTGGTATCTCTATTAAGTGTCTAAATACATCGGCTATTTTACCTACATCTACATTAATTAGTATATACGCCGGTATTTTCGCCATCAATACTCGCACTCAATTAGCTCTAAGGCTAAAACATCTAATGATTCACTACATTTATTTTTTTCTTATTTAAAGCCATACTGCTTTTTTCCGGATGCTCTAGGGTAAAGCCATGATAAATAATTTATACATTCTATTTGAAGATTAATTTATTGTAATAATTAAGGTAGATTTAGATGTTGCTAAGTGATGGATCAATACTAGAATTGATCAAGAAGGGGGAATTAATTATAGAGCCGTTTGACGAATCTCTTCTTGGTCCATCCTCACTTGATTTAAGATTAGGGAATGAATTCCTTGTTTTTGATAGAACAAGGATTGATGCAATTGATCCGCATAAACCAATAGATAAGTTTACTAAACGGATCGAGATCGGGGATAACGAGTACTTTGTGATTCATCCAGGAGAATTCGTGTTGGCAACGACTCGTGAATACATAAAACTACCAAATTATCTAGCAGCTAGAATAGAAGGTAGATCATCGCTTGCCCGATTAGGATTAATTATTCATTCTACAGGCGGCTTTGTTGACGCTGGATTTGAAGGGCAATTAACCCTAGAAATGAGTAATCTAAACATTGTTCCTGTTAAATTGATTCCTGGTATGAGAATTGCTCAAATAGCTTTTTTAATGCAGGATAAAGCTTCTATCAAGCCATATGGTGAGAGAAAAACAAGTAAATATTATAGGCAGAAAGGTCCAGTGCCATCCAAGATTTATCTGGACTTCCAAAACGATGATTAATCTCTGATATAATATGGGTGTTATTAATGAGCTCACAAGAGTTAAGGGAAATTATTATCTCGGGATTCAAAGACATATCGTTGGTAGACGTGCTTGGATACCCATCATTCACTATTTGGTTCCCTTACTGCAATTTTAGATGCCCATGGTGTCAGAATTGGCCAGTAGTTATGGGCAAAGAATTAATTAAAATGAGTTTGGATGAATTAGTGCAAAAAATAAGAGAGAGCGCGTTGCTAGTTGAGTATCTCCATGTAACAGGAGGAGAGCCTACGCTTCAACCAAACGCTTTAAGATTGATTTATGAGGAATCTAGGAAAATCGGCTTAAAAAACTCGCTTAACACTAATGGGTATAACTACAATGTCATTGAAGACTTAGTTTCAAGAAGCCTTATAGATCATGTCGCAATGGATATTAAAGCGCCTTTATCAGATCCAGGAAAATACTCGATTGTGGTAGGTTTAGAAGGTAAGAATAATATCCCAGCTAATATTAAGCGGAGTTTGGAAATCATAGCTAGGGGAGTAGATTTAATAGAATTAAGAACGACATTTATTCCACTCTTAGAGCCCGATGACATAGTGAAGATAGCTATAGAACTCAGAGAATTAATGAGTTCCCTCGGGAGAGAGGATTTTCATTACGTCTTGCAACAATTCGTACCAAACTCAAATGCTCCAGACCCTAAATTTAGGGAAGGAACAGTTAGAAGCGCTGAAGAATTAGCGAAACTAGCTAGAAAGGCTAAGGATATCTCTGGTATCAAAAATATGTATGTTAGATCTCTGGAGGAAGGATTAACAAAAATATAGATTACTCAAGATGATTTAGGGTTGTTGTTAAAGCAATCCTCACAGAGTCAAGCATGATGTCTAGGCTAAGGCTGGGCAGTTGCTTATCTACTACTTGTTCGGGAAGAAACGGTAAGTGAATAAATCCTGCAACTGTACTCAGCTTATTTACTGCTATTGCATGCAAAGCAGTGTACATTAAGGTATTACATACATAAGTTCCAGCGCTATTAGAGATCATTGCTGGTATTCCATTCTCCCTTAATTTCTTGACTATCGCTTTTATAGGTAAGGTGGAGAAATAAGCAGCAGGACCATCCGCAAAGATCTTCTTATCAGATGGTTTATAACCATCGACATCCGGGGAAGAAGCATCCATAATATTTATTGCAACGCGTTCAATCGTGATATTTGGTCTTCCTCCAGCAAGTCCTAGACCAAGATATATTCGAGGTTTATGTTTTAGAATAATCTCTGGCACTTGACTTATAACCTTTCTATATGAGACTGGTAACACATAACTAATTATTTTCTCGCCTAATAATGTCTCATCATTCAACTTTAATGCTACTTTTTCAGATGGATTAATTTTGTATTTTTTAAAAGGGCCGAATCCTGTAAGTAATATTGTCAAAGTAATCTACCCCGAGATCACTGAGCTAAGTTTATACATAAATAGAGAGTGAGTGATAAAAATTATTCAAAAATATTAGTTAAGGTTGCTGGACTTGATAACTAGGATAATAAAGGTAGATCCAATAAATCCAGAGCCAGACAAGTTAAGGTATTGCGCTGAGGTAATTCGATCAGGTGGATTAGTAGCGTTTCCAACAGAAACTGTTTATGGTCTCGGAGCATGTGTTTATATTGAAGATGCAGTTAAAAAGATTTTTACTGTGAAAAATAGACCTATGGATAATCCATTAATCGTTCACATATCAAGTATGAGGCAATTAGATAAATTAGTTAAGGAGGTTCCAGATAAAGCTTATAGATTGATTAATAAGGCTTGGCCAGGACCACTAACACTGATATTCAAGAAAAGCGATGATGTACCTCATACTGTGACAGGTGGTTTAGAGACAGTAGCTATTAGAATGCCAGCTCATCCAGTCGCTCTCAATCTCATCAAATTATCTGACTGTCCAATAGCAGCTCCAAGCGCTAACCTAGCTGGGAGGCCTAGTCCCACTAATCCTAAGCACGTTATTGAGGATTTATCTGGAAAAATAGAAGTAATAATTGATGCTGGAGATACTTTCCTCGGTGTTGAATCCACAATCATAAATCTAACCACAAATCCTCCTGTTCTACTTCGTCCAGGACCGCTCTCAGTTGAAAAGATTAGAGAATTACTCGGTGAGGATATAATTATTCCAGAATTCGCGAGAGGATTGGCTGAAATCGAAACAGCTATGAGTCCTGGTACAAAATACAAACATTATGCTCCTAGGAAACCATTGGTTCTAGTTGAGTCTTCAGATTATCGTGATTTAAGTAGGCTTATAAAAAAAGTAATGGAGCTTTGTCATGAATATAGTAAGAGTAAAAAGAAGGTCTTAATTATTGCTTCAGATGAAACTAAGGATCACTATCATTGTCCAACAGTCTCTCTTGGATCTCGTAAGAATCTCGCTAGTGTAGCTAGAAATCTCTATAAGACCTTAAGACTTTTTGATGAGTTAGATTATGATATCGCTATTATTGAGGGATTTGAGGAGAAGGGCATTGGCTTAGCGATAATGAATAGGCTAAGGAAAGCTAGTGGGATGAATATTATCAGGATATAACCTTTAATTAGAAAAATATGAAATATTTTTATTAATAAATAAACGATTATAGATAAAACGCATTACAACAGGAAAGTAAGCTAGGACTCTAGTGTAAAGTGATTGCCTAGGGTTCGTTTTAGCTTATGCTTTAGGAAAATAGGTCGAATAATTATGTATGACATACTAGTTTTCGATAGTTCAGGAATAACTATATATAAAAGAATGACGAGACATAAGAAAATTGTATCCTCTTTGCTCTCTGCTATCATAGGTATTTCATGGGAAATGGATCTAGGATCAGCTACAACAATATCATTTGAGTACGGTCATTTATTCCTGTTTAACGGTATAAGGAACCCTACATTATTCATCGCTATTTTCTCTGAGACATATGATCTTGAGATCATGATGCTTGGTGAGTACTTGATTCAAAAGCTTGATAGGGAGATATCTATAGAACCAGGATTCATTAGAAGTGAGGTTGTTAAGAAAGTTGAAGTAATTGTTAATAAGGCTATGAATGTGATCAATAATTTCTCGGAATTATCGCTGAGTGATCTCTTAACAATGTCCTTTAAAGGAATTGGGATACTAATAAGTACAAGTGCTATAAAGAGTGGCTTGAACTTAGGGGAGTTCTTTAGGAGTCCTTATAAGTTTAAGAGTGCTTTAATTAATTTATTTGGGGAGGGTGGTAGTTATCAAATCCTGCTTAAAATGTTTAGGAATGTTGAGAAGAATTTTGGTATTAGGATTCCTGAGGATTTAATTAAAAGTTTAATTAATTGTGATTCTAGATTAAATTGTAAGATTATTATGAGAAAGATTATTGAAATAATTATAGATGAGGCAAGTAAGGTGATTAAATGATTAATGAACGGGCGAGAACAGGGATTTTCGAGCTAGATAAATTAATAGGGGGAGGATTTATTAGGGGATCATTAATACTACTGATGGGTCATCCTGGAGCTGGGAAAACAACTTTAGCTGCCTCGTTCATATATTATGGAGCTACCCTATATGACGAGAAAGGTGTTTATCTTAATTTTAATGAAAGTAAGGAAGATTTCTATAGATACATGAGTAATTTCGGTATGGATTTTGAGAAAATAGAGAAAGATGGTAAATTCAAGTATATGGATGCCCTAGCGATCATCGATCAGAATGATCTAGATGACGTAATAAAGATGCTTATAGAGAATGTAATTAACTATGGTGCTAAGAGAGTTGTTATTGATTCCATATCTACTATTACAGATTTATTATCGCCTGAAAAAACCAGAGCTTTATTAAGTAATACATTCAATAAAATATTTAGGAAATTGGGGGTAACGACAATATTAATTTCTGATGTCCCGTATGGTGAAACTAGAACAAGACAGGGGGTAGAGGAGTTCGTTACTGACACGATCTTAGCGCTTCACATAAAGCAGAAAGGTCATCTTTACGAGCGATTTCTAGAGATAAGGAAAATGAGAGGCGCTGATGCAAAATTAATCATGACGCCATACATAATAAGTAATGAGGGATTTAGGATAATTCTTCCTCCATCTGGGAACATAACTGGGGCATATAGTGAAGAGAAGTTCGAGACTGGTATAAGAGATCTAGACTTAATGTTGAACGGAGGAATCAATAAGAGCTCTATTATTGGAATAGTTGGTCCAACGGGAGCAGGGAAATCATTAATATTGCTGAACATAGCAGTTCATAATGCAAAGAGAGATAAGAGAGTTCTTTATCTTAGTTTCAGTGAATCCGAAAGGCAATTAGAGCAGAAATTAGAGCAGATGGGACATAGAGCAGAGGACTATAAAGGGAAATTATTCCTAAAGAGCCTGAATCCATTCACATTATCAAAACATGAAATGCTTCTATACTTCAGGCAACTTCTCCTAGACATAAAGCCTGACCTATATATTATCGATGGATTAGAGAGATTTAGATGGGCTCTTGGCGAAATCGATTTTATTGATTATGTACAGAGGAGAGTAGATGAATTGAAGGGAAATGGATACACAACAATAGTTAGCATGAATGCTAATTATCCAGAGGAAAGGATATACTTTGATAATATTGTTGATATATTAATAGTGATTAAGATTAAACCTAACGAGAAAGGGTTAAGTAGATATCTCTTCATTTTTAAATCCACTGATACTCACGTAACTAAGAGCGCTGGGAAACTAGTTATCAGTGAAAAGGGAGATATTGGATTAGACTTCCTAGATTAATTCTATTGGGACATTGCGGATTTTTTCATCATCTAATATAAAGCAACTGTAAGAACCATCTATACTACTAATAATCAACCATACTACTGGCCATAGCTTCATACCAGCAATATCTGATTCGGAAGGATGAGGGGAGGTTGGATGGGAATGAAATATCCCCACAACATCTAGATTTCTCTTCTCTGCATCCATAATTACTCTATATAAGTCTACAGGATCAACCTCGAACTCAATACTAGATTCTCTAACATTCCGAGTGTGCCTTATCTCAGTGACAACAACAATATGATCCTCGATATACCCTATTAAGACGCCACATATCTCATTCTTATTCTTCCTAGCAGTACCAATTATGTCCAAGAGATCTTTTTTAGGAATCAATATCTTTTTGATACTTTCGGGAAACACTGTTAATCACAATCCTATGCTAGTAATCATAATAACGCTTTAATAGAAATGTCATCTTATGCTCTTCTATAAAAATTTTGAGAAGATGATGCGATTTGATCCCTCGAAGATACCGATTAAGCACATTCTCGATAACTGGAGCGGATTTAAATAAGGGTGATTGGGGAGTAGCTGTCGCATCAAAATTTATAGCAGTAGGAGCTCTAGTTCCGTGGGCAAAGGCGAGAATAGGGGCAATAGCAACGCAGGCTTGGGCAAATATTTCCTTTGGGCCTAGAGGCCTCGAATTGCTATCTAAGGGGCTTAAGGCGAAGGAGGTGCTAGATAAGTTACTTGCGGAAGATGAAATGAGGGATCATAGACAAGTTGGAATAGTTGATTGGAGTGGTGAAGTGGCTGCTTGGACAGGTAAGAAGTGTTTTGAATGGGCTGGTCACATTATTGGTGAAAACTATGTTGCAATGGGTAATATACTGGCTGGTAGAGAAGTCGTAGAATCAATGGCCAAGGCTTTTGAGTCAACTAAGGGAGAGTTAGTAGATAGATTACTAGCTGCATTAGAGGCGGGAGATCGAGCCGGTGGTGATAGAAGAGGTAAGCAATCAGCAGCTATCCTGGTTGTTAGAGAGAAGGGTGGTTATGGCGGTTACACAGATAGATATGTTGATTTGAGGGTAGATGACCATCCAGAACCCGTAAAGGAGCTTAAGCGAATATTTAGAATTTGGGATCTAACACTTTTAACAAGGGAGGATCCAAGCGATATAGTGCGTTTAGAAGATGTAGCATCTGAAGTGCAGGAAGCATTAAGTGTTCTTGGTTTTTATAAAGGTGAGATAACTGGGAGGATGAATGATGAAACCAGGAAAGCTTTAGAAGAATGGATGATGATTAATAATTTTGAGAATAAAATCCGTAAAGATAATTACATTTGGGGAACAATATATAGGTTCTTGCTAGATATGGCTAGAGAAAAGAGAAGTAAAAATGAGTAATTATTTTTCTAGCATGTCCATTTTTCTTCTGATTTCCTTAACTTTATTCATGAAGCTCTTCACTCTATTTACGTCAATCATCTCGCCACTCTCAGTTTTCTTCTTGAAATAAGTTCCCACGATCGCTCCATCTGCAAACTTCAATAAATCAATATTACTTGAGTTTAATCCACTTCCTATCAACACTGGACCAGCACTAATTCTTCTTAAGTTCTTTAGAATATTTATATCCGGAGGCTCTCCAGTCCTCTTTCCAGTTATAATTACAGCCGTTGTTAATCCTCTCTCGAAAGCATCAAGACACAAGGTCTCTATATCTCTATCTCCTAGCGCTGAGGCATGTTTAACATGTATATCCGCTAATATTCCTAGTGACGCGTGCAACTTTCTTAAGTATCTCATTAATTCTGGCGCGATAGCTTCAATTATACCACTATCACTCTCAATACTTTCTATAAATGCATTTACTCTAATAAATTTAGCATTATTTACATAAGCTATTGCGGCAGCTTCTATAGCGCTATTTCTCAAGAGATTTACACCAATTGGTTTTGAAACTACTCTAGATACTTCCCGAACAATAATGCTCATAGCTGCGATTGTTTCAGGATCCTTAACTCGTTTTAAGTATGGTTTATCCCCAAAATTCTCCACTAGTATACCATCTACCCCTCCAGAATCTAACGATTTAGCGTCTCTTAAAGCGTGTTCAATAACTTCATCTAAATTATGAATTTTCCCATTAAAATCAATATTGAACTGAGAATCTCCTTCAAAAAGTTCACCATCAAAATTTTTGCTTTTCTTATGAAGCTGCCTTTCATT
>JALWRR010000014.1 GCA_026993975.1 Promethearchaeati archaeon
AGATATATCAAAGATAAATGGGATGGCGCCCAGACAGGATGAGTAAGGATTCTACTCTTGAAACTCTGAGCTTTCTTCTCCACTCCTCCCCTACAGCCACTAATGTTACTACACCCACAGCTTCAGCTCTGACTTTCTCAATTATGTCTTCCATAGCCGCAAGAGTAATTCCGGTCTGGATTATATCATCTACTATAAGTACTTTGTCATTGTAATTTATACTTTTCTTAGGCACATAAAAGATTCTGGAAATTCTTGGTGACTCTACTTTATGTCCTTCTATATATTCTTCAAAAGGATTTCCCTTAGTTCTTCGTGCAACTACTAAAGGTGCATTAAAATGAAGGCTGATTGCTGTAGCCAATGATATTCCACTTGTCTCAGGCACTAAGATTTTTGTTATTTCGTCATCTTTAAATCTATCTAGAAACTCTAGTGAGATTATTCTTAACATTAATGGATCTGTGATTATTTGTGTCAAATCTATAAGTCCTCCATAATTTTTTGTGATATCTAATACAACCTTAGCTGGGTCCAGAAGTTTCTTGAGGCCTTTCCATATCTTAAGAGAATGCTCATAACTAGGAACTAGAAGCCCATTTACATATTTTGCCAAAAGTGTCGCATCTACACCAGTTACTTTGGAGATCTCCCTATAGGAGTAACGTCTTTTAGCACTTCTTAATGCATCACTAATAAGTAGTCGATACCTGAAGCTTTTTAGTTTATCCAATTAATTCCCCATTACGAACTTTTAATTGGTTTCGGATAAAAGTTTTACATAAATCATTTTTAATCTATTTACCTAATGTAAATTATATAGGGTAATGAGAAATAAACAACGTTTTTACTGTGTCGGATTAAATTAAGAGATAAATTATAGATAAATAAATAACGAGGCTTGAGAGTTTTAGAATAGATTTAAGTAGAGATGATTAGGTGTGATTGTAAGTGAGATAAATAACGGTTTGATGATATTAAAACTTTCAAAACCTCAATTGCTTAATAGTCTTGACAGTAGGCTTTTAGAAAAGTTAAAAAAAGAGATCATGAAAGCCTGCAGAACTCCCAATGTAAATTTCATAGTGTTAACTGGTGAGGGCAAGTTATTTTCATCAGGCATAGATCTCAGAGAAATTGCTAGTTCATCTGATGAAGCTGAGGCCTCAAGACCATTTAGGGCATTAGGAGAGGTCATAAGGGTCATTCTTGACTGTAAGAAACCAGTCATAACTGTACTTAATGGACCTGCAGTAGCTGGCGGTGCAGAGTTAATGTTAGCTAGTGACCTGGTCTTTGCTGTAGAGGGTATCTGGATAGAATGGCCAGAGATATCATGGAATCTTGTAGCACCCATGTTATCTTCATTACTAAGCTCTATGCCACTCCCTAAGCTTCTATACTTGGCTTTAGATTCTAAAAGAATAAGTGCTGAAGAAGCTTTATCTTTAGGCATAATTTCGGAAATAGTCAAGTCAGTTGATGAAGCAATAAGCAAAATAAGAGAATTATCTATAAGATTAGCCAAAAATACTGATGCAATGAGCTTTTATATATCCAAGATTAGAGAAGCTAAGAAGAGGACTCTTATTAATTTAGATAACCTTATTATCCTTGCAGAAAGTAAGGATCTAATATTGAGGGCCCAAAAGTTCTTTAAGAAGTAATTTTCTTTTTCCTAAGAAACTCTTCCTTATATCTCTGTAGGTTTTCTTCGACCCATTCAATGAACTCTTCTTCGTTTTCAACATAATTTTTAGATGTCTGTTCTATATCCTTCTTTAGATCAAAAATAAACCTATTAAGGTAATCTTCAATGGTTATTCTATATTTTCTAAGTTTTTCAACAAAATAATCTTTTTTAGTATAACCAGACCTCTTATAACAATCTTCCAAATCCGCCAAAAGGGAGCTCATAGTTATTGCTAACCTCTTTATTTCATCTATAGCATCTTTTAACCTTAGCCTATAATAAACAAAACCCGAGCTAGTTTTCAAGTTCCAATATTCCTTTGACCAGACTTTGTGTTCTTCAAGGTTTTTCCCATACTTTCTTTCAAGCAGCCAGTAGCTATACCCCTTCTTTATTAATTGAATAATAGTGTTGTTTATGTCGTCTAATTTCTCTGTTCTCATAAAATATTCAATTAGTTTGGCGGTTTCATCGTCTATTGTTATTTCTTTAAGCTTTTTTACGTCATGTTTATGAAGAAACATCCGATTGGCTCACCCCACACAAAAAAGCCAGAAAGACTAAATTTACATTT
>JALWRR010000015.1 GCA_026993975.1 Promethearchaeati archaeon
GAATAGACTTCAATAGACGAATGGAAGAGATGAGACAAGACTTTAATAGACGGATGGAGGAGATGAGGCAAGCCTTCGATAAGAGGTTTGAGGCTTTTGAGAGACGGATGGAGGAGATGAGGCAAGATTTTAACAAGAGATTCGAAGCATTCGATATTAAACTTTCTGCCCTTGGAGCTCGTTGGGGCATTATGAACGAGAAGTCTGTCAGGAATGCTTTGCGTGGATTGTTGGAGCGTCATTTTAACGTTAAGGTTCAGAAATGGGAGGTTTTCGATGAGAAGGGTATCGTGTATGGAGTTCCAAGCATTATTGATGTTGATGTGTTAATTAGGGATAGTGAGCATATTTTGATTGAGATTAAGTCTCATGTTAGGAAAAGTGATATTGCAGAGCTCTTGCGTGTATCTGAGTTATACAGAGAGAAAACGGGGGTTACTCCTAAATTAATGATAGTGTCTCCATACGTGGATGAGAAGGCCTTAGAGTTTGCTAAAATGAAAAAGATAACGGTATATAGTGAAAAGGATCTGATTGAATCTGAATAGAGCATATAATCCTAAGCTTCTCTCTAGCTGATTACTCGTTGATTCCTGCTTCTCCTTATAGAACGCATGTTGAGGATTATTCTAACTTTATGATGCAATACATCTACTGCAAGAAAAAATATGATGAGTGAAGAGCTTTCTACCTAATTCCAATTAGAAGACCTAGGAGATATATTGATCCTGATAAGACTAGGGCTATTGATATCATAGATATAACTGCTATTAGGGTTTTTGTCCAGCTTTTTGTTTCGTTTTTTATCGTTATTATTGTTGGTAAACATGGTATATATGTCATCATCGCTAAGAGAATAACGAAGCTTTGAAATGGAGTTAATCCGAGGGAACTCCAGGCAGTTAATAACGTGTTATCTGGAGATAATGAAGCGATAGCAAGAAGTAAACCTTCCTTAGCAATAATTCCATATAGAAAAGCGAACATTATTTTCCATGCTGCATCTATATTATTTACCCCCCAGATCAAAGCAATTGGTGCTAAAGCCCTACCAATCATTGCACCATAACTTGCGGATGGATCAACCGCGTATCCCTGTGGCCCAAAATTAAGTAAACCCCATACCGTGACCGAGAGAATAACTATTATTGTTCCAGCTTTCTCCAAGAAGTGTTTAGTGAGTAACCAAGCATTCCACCACGCGACTCTCAAACTAGGCCTCCTTATTGGAGGAACATCTATTATTAGTTGACTCTCACCACTCACTTTCCCTTTCATTAATCTAAGTGCAACTGTAGCTACTATTCCATATAAAGCAATTGATATCAAGTATAAGAGAACAATAGTTAACGCTTGGTAAAATGGGTTTATGAACGCAATACTAACAATTGCCACTAAGACAATTAATCTAGCTTGACATATCACGAAAGGCGTTGCTAAAATCACAGCTATCTTCTCTTTCTCATCCATAAGAATCCTACTAGCCATTATTCCTGGAACATTACATCCTAAACCAATAAGCATTGGAAACGCTGCTTTACCAGATAAACCGAGTTTAGAGAATGTATTATCCAGAGATACTGCTATTCTAGCTGATATCCCACTATCTTCTAGAAGTGATAATAGGAAGAGTATTATGAAAATTAATGGTAGGAATGTAAGAACCAATAACACTCCACCAAGTAATCCGTCACCGAGAAATTCTGGCCAAGGCGTAGGGAGTATTGATAATGCTTGCTTCAACTGTTGTATTAGTATATCGAATACTTGTTCGAGGAGAGATATAATGCTATACTCTTCTATGAGATTCGCTACATTCTCAAGACCCATGTAGCCGAATATTACGTTAAGGGGAAAACCAGTATTAATTGTGAATCCTATAAATAACGTTAGCAACACTATTGATAAACCGATGATCGGTCCAATAACTGGTGTTATAAATAATTTATCAAACTTACTCAAGATTATCTCTTGGAGACTAACATCAGTCTTCTTAATCACGTCCTCGACCAATTCGCTAATGTAATTGTATTTAGCTGAAGCAATCATAGCTGATACATCGCCATTCATCGATTTTAACTCTTCCAGGATACGATCTATCTCAACTTTGATTTTCCCATCATTTTTATCAATTCTCTCAAGAATCTCCCTATCCTTCTCCAAGATTCTTAAAGCAACCCATCTAGATGGATACTTCTTCAAATCACTCAAGTCCCTAACAACTTTCTCTAGTTTATTAATATAGTACTCGAG
>JALWRR010000016.1 GCA_026993975.1 Promethearchaeati archaeon
ATACTGGAAAGCATCGTAGTGCGTTAACAAAGTTAATGTCTGGTGTAATGTAATATTTAATTAGCGCCAGTTTTTCTATTCTCTTCAATAATTCTTGTTTTAGGGATACTGATTTAGCAATAAACCGGTAATCAGCGCCGCCACCAGATGTAAAGATTAGCTGGTGAATCGTCGAGATCGCGTTTAAATTAACTGGGATCATTCATTCACCTCTTAAGAGGTCTCAACCACCCAGAAGAATGGTTTTTCTATATTTACGGGTTCTGGGTCTCTCCCTTGAGCTCTTAGTGTTTCTAGATCTCCCCCAAATGCAGATACTGCAAAGAAATTATATTTTTTGATTTGGCGAAAGATCTGTGCTAAGTTATATACTGGTGCAGTGTAGTTCCAAAAGAATTTTTCTGGATCTTTTATTCCGTATAAATCGTTTTTGGTGAATACAAAAGCTATCGGTTTCTTTATCATTTTCCGGAAGTTATCAGATAGGTATTCAATAAATCGATATATTAACCATACCTGAATCACCTTTTTATCTGGGTCTGGGCTAGGCTCTACTAAGAATATGTATCCGTCCCCCACATCAATTAGTGCTCTAAAAGTATCTCCCATTCTTTCTATTTCAGCACCAGCCAAATCATATGTTCTAACTTCAACCTTTTGCCCATCTACCTTCATACGAACGTGAATAAGCAATCTTTCCTCGGTTTTTGTCGGAGGCGCACCTTCCCCTCTCAAAATCCAATTCATCATACGCATATAATAGTCAAGTCCAGATAAAATATGCATATTACTGACATTAAGCATTTTTGAGAGCCTATTAATTAGCATCACTAGGTAAGTTGTTTTTCCAACTGCTCGTATCCCAAAAATCGATACTTGCCGTTTTTTAGGAAGAAACTTTATTGGCATTTTATATCCTCCTTTCACTGTAAATAAAATATCTTCCCGCTATAATTGCTATTTAAAAATAATCAATATTTAATTATTTCATTATCCAGACTAAATATTATCAATAGCGTTTGTCGCTATAAGATTTTTGCTAAGATTTGATTACTTATTTTTCGCGATAATAACCATTTTAATGGTTCAGAAAGTTGTCTCAATTTATTTATGTAGTTAGGAATGAGCTTAAAATCTGTATTTTTATTTATATAATTTATTGAGTTTCCTAAGTAAAAAATTTTGAAGCTACTAAACCTACTTTTAACGAAATTTTCTATCATTTTATGTACTGTGCTATCGAACAGTATTATTGCAGCTGGTTTTCTAATTTTTCTGCTGAAAAGTCTTCTTTTACTTGCCACAGAATAAACGTACCTTAAGAGTCCAATATGATCGGCCTGTTTTTTGTGATCTAGCAAAAATGCTATTGAGTCCATTAAGTTAAAGTATGTTTTTGATGGATGTTCTAGTAAGATAATTGGATAAAATTCCAGAAATAGTTTTGTACTTATTATGTTGAAGCTTAAGTAAATGCGTGTGTTCAGTTTTTGCCCACGAGTTAATTTTATTAAGTTCTCGAAATAATAGGAATCTGTTCCATAAAGGAATTTTATTGACTTGGATCTCGCTATATAGTTTGTCCAAAGTATGGTGTAGTAGTTAACAGTGTCTCTATCAAAGCCTATTATACCAATTCTGTACTTTTTTGGCATTATGTCACCTAAAATATAACGTAGTATACTTTATACGAGAATAATAGTTTTTGATTTATTTATAAGTTAATTAGTACGGAGTGCAGAAAAGGTGTTTTATGACTATTTCTTTCTCAGATTATTTCTTTCTGCACCATTATTCATTGCGTCTTACATGGATTTAAAAGAGCTTAGAGTTAAAAATTCTTTCTCATTCTCTCTTATATTTTTTGGTTCATGCTTATTTATCAGTGAACTTCAATCTAGTGGTGTCAGTTCGATTTTTTTAAAGTTATTGATATCAATGTTTATTACTTCATACTTGTTGCTAAATATAATTGGCGGAGCGGATTTCAAAATCTATATATACCTCTTACTAGTGCTTGATGTAAGATTATTCATCCTAATATTTTTCTTATCTCTTCTTTTAGGTGGATTAGTAATAGAGTTAAATGAGAAGAGAACACCATTAATACCAATAATAACAATCGTTACGATTATTGTCATAGCGATTTGTCGGTGATATTATCGTGGTAAAAACGGTTATAGTAGAAATAGAGAGATTAGATGATAAAGGATTTGGGATAGCTAAAGTTGGCGATAGTTTATTAAGGATAGCATACGTATTACCAGGGGAAAGAGTAAAGATCTTGCCTAAGAAAACTAAAAAGCCAATAAAACCATTATCTATAATAAGTGAAGCTCCAAATAGAACAAAGCCATTATGTCCTTACTTCGGAATTTGCGGAGGCTGTATCTGGCAACACATAAAGTATAACTATCAGCTTGAATTAAAGCAGCAGAGGATTGAAGAATTGTTTTCACCCATATCTAGCTACATTAACTATATTATCAAAGCTAATAGGCAGTGGAGATATAGAAATAAAATGGAGTTTTCTTTTGGAGGCGATAGAGATAACATCCAATTGGGTCTAAAAGTGCTAGGTAGATTCGATAAAGTGGTAAACTTAGATACTTGTATTATTCAAGGAGGAAAAGGTGATGAGATTTTACGTATCGTGAGAAACTTTGCTTATGAGAAAAAACTAGAGCCATACGATAACGTGAATCATACTGGATTCCTAAGATTCCTAGTTATCAGAACAAGTTTTAATTTAGGGGAAATCATGGTTAATCTAGTTACTACAACGAGAGGATCAATAGATCTAGAAGCATTAGCAGATAAATTAAAAGTTAATTCTCTATTATGGTCCGTAACAGATAATTTGGCAGACGTAGCTGTTGGTCAGATCCAGGGTGTCGTCGGCAAAGACTATATTACGGAGCGCTTAGATAATTATTTCTTTAGAATTTATCCGTATTCATTCTTCCAGACTAATCCTCTTCAAGCGGAAAAAATTTTCAAATTGATGAGAGATGTGGCTGGAGAAGGAACAATCGCGCTTGATTTATATAGCGGAGTAGGAACAATTGGTCTCATTGTTTCAGAGAATTTTGAGAAAGTGATTGGTATAGAAATAAACAAAGATGCAGTCTCTGCAGCTTGGGTTAACGCTATGATTAATGATGTCAAGAATATTGAGTTTATTGAAGGCGCTGTAGAAAAAACGTTAGATAAATTCTTGGGAACAAAAATAGATGTTATTTTTATTGATCCACCAAGACCTGGCTTACAGAGAAGTGTGCTAAAAGCAATCAATCAGATCTTACCCAAAAAGATAGTATATTTATCTTGTAATCCCAAAACGCAAGTTAGAGACATTAAATACTTAATAAAAGAATACAAAATCGATATTGTTCAACCAATAGATTTCTTCCCACAAACACCTCATATAGAAAATCTTGTCGTGTTATCTAAAAAATAATTAGAAATATTTTTTAATGATAAATCATCAAAAAGCGGGAAATTACTTACTCTTTTCTCTGGCTTAATAATCTCTTAAATAATTCCTTAGTTTCTTCAGATGGCTCAAATGTTATTGGGAATCTAACTGGAACAAGCATGAGGGTATTGTTTTCTCTCCCTATCTCATATAGAATATTCATCCATCGCAACTCAAAAGCCACTGGATTCTGTACATATGTCTTAGCGGCATTTAACATTTTTTGAGCAGCTTCAACTTCAGCTTGAGCTAGAGTAACTCTTGCTCTCCTCTCTCTTTCAGCCTGAGCCTGCAAAGCTATTGCCTCCTGTAAGTCTTTAGGTATCCTTATATCCCTTAGCTCAACAGAAGTAACCTTAATACCCCACGTCTCAGTTTTTTCATCAATTATTTCCTGCAAATGTCCAGCAATTTTCTCTCTATGAGCAAGTAATTCATCTAGCTCTACCATACCAATAACTTCTCTTAAAGAAGTTTGAGATGCAAATTGAGTAGCTATTTCATAATCTTCAACGTGTAAAACTGCTTTCTCTGGATCCACTACCCTGTAATACACTACAGCATCCACTGAAACCGGGATATTATCTTTAGTGAGGGTTTGTTCAGCTGAAAACATGTATGGTACAATCCTCAAAGATACTTTTCTAGGAACCGTCTCGATTATAGGCCATACGATAGTGATTCCAGGCCCCCTAACATTCACGAATTTTCCAAGCCTTAGAACAGCAATTCTCTCCCATTCTCTAATTATATATATCGATGCTGCAACATAAACTAACACGCTTATTAACGCTAGAACAATAACCATAAAAGGTGTTAAGAAGCCCGCTAACCAAGCTGTTAAACCTATCATTATAATGAAGAACCATGCAGTAGCTACACCAGCGTTTCTACCACTACCATTTGCCATATTAAAAACCTTCATTTAATTATAATTGCTTAAAGAGCAATTTATATTAATTTCTCTTTAATAAAAATAAATTTAAAAATATAATGTATGTTTTTTCATCATATCTCTTTAAATAGAGTAATGATTAGTCATCACACTAAGGAATAGCAGTAAGAATATCGAGTCATGGTGATTTTCTAATGAGCAAGAATATCTATGCTAGAAACGTGTCGCTAGAACTGATTAGTCTCGCTGACCTCGTTAGACTCACAGTACATTTATCCCAGATAATAGATGATGAAAAACCTCACATATATCTTCAGAGACATAATCAATATAGTGTTCTTTTTTTTACGATGAGTCAATTCATATACGGATTTAAACCGCTCATGATTACTTTTTTCGTTAGATTAGAAAAATCTATTAGTAAGCAATACATAGAGTACTCTAAGAGTCCTATAGAACGAATAAGGTTTATTGATATATCGCAGCTAAATGATCCAACGAAAATCTATATAGCGCTTTATAAAACCAGAAATATGCTGGGAGCTTTAAATCCATTTAATAACGGTGAGAAATCAGATAATGAATTAATTAGTGGATGGATTTATAAAATAAAAATAAATAAGCTAAGTGAGTTAGTTAGATTATCTCTTATCTCGCAAAACTTAATCTTTGCTAAAGCTGCGTCAAATAACGCATATATATATTTCACTGGTTTTCCAATCCCTATATTTGGAGCGGTGATTAGTGAATCACTTTTTAGCCCGATCTTTTATTCTATTCATTCGAAGCCACTGAGAGAGGATAAGCTGGCTAAATTCATAATCTATAGAGAGAATAATGAGAAAACGGGTCTAGAATTCAAATTAGGAGTTGATATCTCAGAAAACGCTGTGCCTTTAATTTATGTTAAGAACAATCCCTTGGGGAATTTTGACTAATTAATTGAATTCATGCATTACCATTAACTAGTGCTTTAAATTCGGTGAGCATGTTGAAATTGCTGGTAAATATTCCAAGAGAGCTAAACGATCTCACTGTATCAACTTCCAATAAACTTCTTTTAGGCGCGGATGATTCAGTCTATATAGTTGAAATACCTGTAAAGAATATGGAAAAAATTAAAATGAAAGAGATATTCAGGTGGACTGGCACAAACATAATATCAATAGATTTCATGAACGATAAGATAATTGCTGGAACGGATCGGGGAGTAATCATTTTCAGTAATAATAAGGCAAAACCTGTCTGGGTAGGGTACCCTTGCAATGTATTTGCTGGTAGATTTTCTGATAAGATAGATATTATCTGTTTAGCTAAGCCACCACACAAAATGAGTAGAATTCTGGATATCTTTGCTTTTTCGTCGTATGAAGTAGAGTTTGGTCAAATAAAAAGTTTGAAAGGGATAGAGGAAGAAGTTGTGTATTTCTCTACTAGTATTGGTCCCATACAGGATTTTGCTTTTACTCAAATTAAGAATCTTGCTGTGAAATCAGATATTGATAATGATGGTTACTTAGAATTAATAATCATTACGCCAGAAAAAGAACCAAAGCTTTCAATAATAGATATCGTTGATGAAACAATTAGACGTACAGAATACGAGTTACCGAGTTTTGTTGGACATCCTATTTTACTTGATTATAAAGATTTTAATGAAGATGGTGAAAAAGAACTCTACGTAGTATCTATGCTAAGCGACTTCGAAGCAGTAATTTCAGTATTATCGATTAGTGATAATCGGGTTTATGCATCTGTTCTAACTAAAATTGATATAAGGGATCTATATGGAGATGATGTTTCTGATGACGGTTTACTGTACGTTTTCTTAGGACAGTTTGATAATGATGGTTTACCAGAGATAGTGGGTATCTGGGAGGAACCTAGTGAGGATGATGGGTTCATGTCGAAGCTAATGATGTTTAAAATAAATATTCTTGGCGAAACAATATTACTTGATGATAGATCTTTAAACGAGATAACTATTAAGAGAATAATAGTAAGCGATATAGATTCTGATTCCTTACTTGAATTAATAATTTTTAATGAATCTGGTTTTTCAATATTCAAGTTAAGGGATAATAGCGGGAAACTATCTGTATCTAAGATATACGAATTTAGGCTTCCTCTACTAATCAAATCATTAAGCAAGGTGAATAACTCACTATTTATAACTGGCCCCATAGCTACGAGATTCGATTCTGGATGGAGCTTAATGAAAGTAAACTTAGACATGAATGAAATAGAATCAGTAGGGATGGTTCCTCGCATCATTACGCTTGAGTGTTCTAATGAAATATGCATTTTAGTTACTGCTCACAACAAGCTGTACTTGATTGGTGATAATTGCTTAAGGAAAGTAAGAAATATATTTGATGCTATGCTACAGAGGAATGCTTTACTAGTAATCAGTAATGAAGAGTTAATTAGACTGATTGTTAATTCTAAGGACTGCACTCTCCACAGGCATAAAATCTATGATTTATCTTTTAAGGGCAGGCTTATTAGGAATATCGATGATGAATCAATTTATATTTTGAATCCTTCTCACATCATATCTTGTGAGGTAAAAAAAGGAGAAGTTAAGGATATTAAGCTATCTGGGCATAAAATTGAATTGAAAAATATTGCAAATGCGTATACCTACCGAGAAAAAGAGTCAAAATATTTCGTGCTCATATTAGATAAGGAAGTATTTGTCTTTAATGATAGGGGAAATGTCATAATGCGTAGGGATATCATGTTTGATGACGCATATAGTTTACTAATGTTAAGGGGTCCTAAAACTCATAGTGTTAGGATAGTATTCACTAGAAATGGAGAGTTATATGGATTAGATTTATCTAGTGGTCTTGAAGAGAGATTAAACTTGGATAACGTCACTTCTCTTAGGTTAGAGAAAGAAACTGGAGAAATTCTAGTTGCGTTCAGAAATAACTGGATTGCTAAATACGAGTTAGAGGAGATTATGCATGTCGAAAGTGAGGAGTCAGGTAATTAGATTTTTAGACACATTACTAAAGAGCTGGATCCTCGGAATACAACAGAGATCTATTAAGGGCATTTTATCTATTGTTCTGGAATCACCAGAATCGGAAAAGCTCTTACTAAGGTACTTCATAACGGTTTCAAAAGAATTTAGTAGAAGAGGGGAAATGCTAATTGGCGTATTAACAATCGATATTAAAAGAAAGATCAGTAATAGAGAAGTAAGTGAAAAAAAATTCGGGAAATATATTGTGAATCTAAGCGCATTCTTAAGATCAACTCGAAGTGGAGTGGATATACGATCTCTACATCTATTAGCAAATTTATTTTCAGATAGAGGAATACGAGACGTGATTATACCGATATATTACATTCCAGAACTCGTGGATAGACTTAAACCCATTCTGCGCGAAATAGATGACGATTTAAAGAAATTGAGTGAGTTTAATAATCTTAAGCTAAATAGTTTAGACGTAAAAATTTCATCAAAAAAAGTAAATACGACTCCATCTGACATATTGTCTAGCTTAATGAAAATTGTGATAAGTCAATATACTGATATCTCTGAATTAGATTTATTAGAGAGAGAGATAGAGAAGACGTATGGAGTTTTAGATAAAAACATTAAGAATAAAATAATAAATCGCTGGAAAATGTCCCTAGAGGAGATACTCAAAATTGTTGTTAACTACTCAATTCTCTTATTTAAGTGCAATAAATTCGATCAAAACAATTTTTTAGAGTCTCTTAGTAGAAATCTCAGGCCAGAAAAAGTTAAGATTGCATTGAATAAATTTCTATCTCTGGTGCGCGAAAATTTAGACAAAAATGATTACAATGAATTTATCAGAGAATTTAGTAATGTTTTAAAGAATACCACTTTACAAGGATTAACAAGCGGATACGATTTCGAGGATAAAGAATCAGCCAACTTGAATATGTATAAGTATCTAAGAAGTAATCTACGTGGATTCTCAGTGAATTTCAGTAAGATTATTAAAAATATCAGAACAATAGGGGAGCTAGATAAGGTCATTAGAACATATGTTAAAGACTTATTTCTACTAGGTGAGCTCAGCGAAGACGACAAGGTCATTGTATCTATACTTCTAGTTTTATCGCTTAAGCCATCTAAACTGCGGTTAATATTGTATGATTTAAGAAAGTACATTATATGTGAGGCATGCATGGGCGCTAGACTAATCGACATACTTTACAAGATAATTACGAAGCCCAATAAAAGTCATTTGGTAGAGACGAGTAAAATAATAAATAGCTTAGTATATTCGAGTGAACTTCAGAAGGAAACATATAGACTTTTCTTAGTATTAGCATATATAATAAAAGCTTTAGTCGCTAAGGATCTCGGATTAGAAAAAATTAGTGAATCCTGCTTAAGAACAGCTAAAAAAATTGGGGATATTATTGGTTTGCCTACTGAAAGATTAGCGAGGGGGCTTTTTTATTGGTCAAAGACGATATAACATGGTTGAGAATCACCGAAATAGCTTCGAAGAGAGTTGAAGACATAATTAATAACTATAAATCAATTTTTGGTGACTCTAGAAAGGAGAAATATATATTAGATGAGATCCAAAACAACGCTGATAACGGATTTATCCCGCATCCTGATTCACTTGAAGAAATCGCTTATAAAGTAAAAAATTTAAATATACTCGCACTTGCAGCTCACTTTAATAGAGAAATAGCCAG
>JALWRR010000017.1 GCA_026993975.1 Promethearchaeati archaeon
GAATATTATTAATATTACTTATAGGAGGACTAAGAAGGCGTTGAGAGCTTATTATTGTTTAGAAGATAAATTTCATGATTTGCTAGAAAATCTCTTATCTTTTTTGAAAAACAACTATAAAAAAAACCACTTCACAATTCATCGCTTTATATTTGATCATTTTTCTGATTCAAGAGATTTATTTTATGCTCACATATTTGTTATTATGATGATGATTACGATGATCATCTCTAAAGAAGAAGGATTTAAGAATATTATGAATACTGAAGAGTATAAAGAGCTAAGTAATTTCCTTCTTGCATTAAATAACTTCGTAAAGATTTTCACTTAAGTATTGTGATTTCGTTTTTGAGTAATTCAGTGTTCAAAAACCTTTTTAATGCATATTTGCCACTGAATTCTTGTTTCTAATAGTTTTACTTGGTGTTAATCTTGTTTAAAGGTGTTATTGTTCCTATGATTACTCCTTTTAATGAGGATTACTCTGTTGATTTTGATGCTCTCGCGTGGTTAACTGAATTTCTCGTGAAAAATGGAGTGAACGGTTTATTTCCTTACTCTACTACTGGGGAGTTTGTTCATTTGAGAGCTGAGGAGGGGTTAAAGATTGTTGAGCATGTTTTGGATCATGTCAGTGGGGGTATCAAGGTTATTCCGGGGATTAGCGCTAACACTACTCTTGATTGCGTTGATTTAGGGCGAAGGATGGAGGATCTGGGGGTTGATGGGGTTATTGCTACTCCACCGTTTTTCTTTAAATTAAATGAGCGTCAGCTTTTTGAGCATTTTTCATTGATGGCTCAAAAACTCTCTTTACCGATCATTGTGTACAATATTCCTTCATTAACTGGAAATAATATCCCTGTCCCTATTTACGAGAAACTGGCGAAAGAGTATAGTAATATTGCTGGTGCTAAAGTAACTTACGATAGCGCTTCTTATCTCCATGATTTAATAATGACTCTCAAGCAAACCAGAAAAGATTTCTCAATTCTAACTGGTTTAGATAACATGTTTCTATATACATTAATTATGGGTGGTGATGGAGGAATAATGGCTTGCGCTAATTTTGCTCCTCAAATACATGTTGAGCTTTATAATCGTTTCCAGAAAGGAAATTATGAGAAAGCCTTCGAGCTTCATAGGAAACTCTCTAAACTAGTTAAGATATATTCAGTGGCATCATCTTTTCCATCCGCCATAAAGACCGTGTATAAGATCCTTGGTTACCCAATTAAACCCATTTCTAGACCACCTATAACTAGCGAGCCTCCTGATGTTGAATCAAAAATAAAGAGAATCTTAGTTGAAATCGACCTTCTCTAGGACTTATTTCTTCTTCATTTTTGTTTTATGACCCATTGTCTTAGCTCTATTTATAAGTATTGACCAGACCTCAGCAGCTTTCTTTGAGGGATAAGCTATTCCTAATGAATCCAGCTCTCCTACTTGAAACACAGCGTTATGTTTTATTCCTCTTCTCCCTCTCCATTTTATCCTCAGGTTATTTATCATGTGAAGTGAAGCCAGCTCTATCTTGTCTAATGGAATCACAATCTTTGTTCTCTTTACTTTTAAGAATTTCCCCTCGAACATTAATACTCTCTTCTTCTTATCTAGAACTAGGAATCCAAAGTATTTTAGAACTATCTTTGGCTTGATTTTTCCAGCGGCATCTTCATCAAACCTGCTTATTAACCAAGCTTTACTAACTATCTGGGGTAAAGTCTGGAGTATCTTATCGTAAATATCCATTCTAACTCACTAATCATAATGGAAGACTAACCCACTCTTTCCTCTCCGCAGATATATACGCTGCTTCAAGAATTTCCTGCGCTTTCAAAGCGTCATAGAAATCTGGTTTAGCTTCTTTATTTTCTAGAATTGCTTTAAAGAATTCATGCATTAATGGTACAAATAAGTATCCCCAGCCAGATACCGATTTACTCGGGGGCCAGAGAGAGTTCCTCCACGGTTTCAATATGATTCTCTTTAATCCCGGAACCTCGTCATCTGTTAAATAAACAAAAATCTCGAATGGGTTATCTAGATAAAATCTGATCATCCCTTTAGATCCATGAATCTCGACTCTATCCAATTCTTGAAATCCTGGTCCAAATCTTGTTGCTTCAATAGAACCAATCGCGTTATTTCTAAATGCAACTAACATTATTGTTGCATCATCAACATTAACTATATCTTTTCCACCATTAATCTTTTTACGCTCTCTAAT
>JALWRR010000018.1 GCA_026993975.1 Promethearchaeati archaeon
CTACGGTTTCTAGATGATTAAAATGAGTTGATGTTGATGAAAATCTGAAAGAACGTTTAGCAGGTACTGTTTTAGAGGATTGCTAGCATTTTTCTCTATATGGATACTAGCTATTTTTGTTGATTCTGACTTATTTAGAGCTGCAGCAATAATATTCCCTATTCTTTTTGCTTTAACTATATTCACAGAGGATTCAGATTCGGACTTATCGGGTTATGTTATTGCAAGCTAGAAATAAAAAATCTTGCTGGAAAGACTAGTGAGATGATCCGAATAAGGAGTAAAGAAGCTTGTTGAGAATTAGAATTGATCATATTAGCTGTGATTACTGTACTGTATGCCTCTTTTATTAAAGAAGAAAGGGAAACAAGTAAGAGTAGTTGGTTATTCTTTAAGTCTTTTGTGTTTTTAGGTATGCGAATTTTATTCGTCTTGTCTTTATTTTTAGTGCTATGTAATATATCTCGCTCATTACTGGTGTTAGGACGAAAAAGTATATGATCCATCGAATAAGCCCTATTATTGCTTCTGATCCCAGTTTCTGTATCTGATAGATCGGCATTAAGAGTAGTACTGATGATATAATCATGTTAATGTATCCATGCATTAGGATATCAAGTATTGTGAAGCTTAAGAGTAATGCAATGAGTTTCAGCCAGTTCGGGAATTTTTCCTGAAAAAGCCCAAAGTACTTATACCAGTATTTTACTAGGATTATTTGTGCGAGTTTATTTCTTTTTAGCGCTGATTCAAATACCTCTATTGCTCTTCTAGTGTAATAATCATAGTACTGTACGCTACTTATAGGTATTGGATCACGAGCTTTATCGATTAATTTTCCCTTGGTTATTAACATTACTAATTTCTTAACCATCTCGCTTACTGTTCTCAAATAATGTACCTCTGCATCAAAACCTATTCCTAAACTTCTAAAGAAGAGATCAAGTAGCTTTCCCGTCATCTTTATATTTTTGTTATCTGATATAATGATTATGTTTGATATCACACTTGTATAATGTAGCGTGGAGAAAATATATTTTAGCGATTCTATAGGTTGTTTTCTTAACACGAAAATATGTAGGAGTTTCGCTTCTTTTTTCCTTACTCTCATTACTGCGCTTAATACATCATTCGCTGTTGGATTGCATAGAACGAATACGTCTTTTATCTCTGCTATAAACGCTTTTGATTTATATCTATAAGAAATTTTTTTAGATAATTCTTCAGCTATAATGATGTCTGGATCAAATAGTAGGTATATAATGCTCATTCGTTTGCACCATTCCCGTACTATTGATCTGTTTTAAGAAATTATTAAGAAATGCTCTAGCTCTCTCAGATAACCTATCGCTTATAGGCGTAATTAGATTTCTTAGAGCGTTGATACGGAATTTAACAAGTTTGGGATTGGGATTACTGCTCTTAAGTGCATACGTGATATTCTCTGTTTTAAATTGAATGCCTTCAAAAATGTTAAACCCTATCATCTCCTTAGATATAGACTCGATTTCCTTACTAATCTTCCTAACTATGTTGAGGGCATCAGAAGGTGTCATATTATTCCTCAATATGACATCAATTTTATTAAAGAAGAACTTTTTTACGGGATGTTTAAGAAACGGGATTAACCTAGCTTCTTCCTCTCTAATGACATCTAAAAGCATTCTATAGAAATAAGTGTTTATACGTATGGTGGCGGAGACCGGATCCTTAACATCGGAAAGCAAGTAACCTATTGCTAGGTCAAAAACAAAACCTAAAACACTAGGCCCCATCTCTAGAGCTTCGATAAAATCGGATTTAGCGATACCTACTTCGGGATTTCCAGATGGAGCAAGCCAACTAATGTCTCCTATATTTCTATAGAGCGTAACATAGTCTGTCTGTATTGTTCTGGATGGCTTAGCGGATTCACATGAATCTTTTGCTGACCTATATGGACCACCAGGAAAGTTAGCTGTGAGAACTGGAGTTTTAAGTTCTTTCTCTAACTTAGATAACGCGCAAGTTAGCTGGATTAATAATGATGTTTTTCCTGAGTAGGTTGGACCTAAAAGGACATATGGTTTACTGTGTATCATTCCTTATTCACCTAATATCATTCCCAATACTTCTTGAATTGATCTTAATCTAGTTTTACTCTCAAGTTTATATCCAGGTGCACCCTTAATTACAGTACTTTTTATGAATTTAAAAAGATCTTTACTCTCTAAATCATCATCACTTGTAAAAC
>JALWRR010000019.1 GCA_026993975.1 Promethearchaeati archaeon
ATTGAGACGTGCTGGTTATGTGGTGAGGCTTAAGAAGCGTTATAAAGAAAAATAGTGATAAAGGCTAAAATAGTCTGTAATGGTTCAGGACACTGGCGATCCATAGTCTTAAAAATACATCAATAAAGAAAAGTAAAATGAATTCTTTACCTATATTTAATATCTCCTCTATAATCTGGAAGAATCATTGGAGAAACCCTATCTGTCTCTATTCCTGCTTGCTTAAGCATTTCCTCCCACTTATAAACATGCTTCAGCGTTAACTTACCGACATGATTATGCTTAGCGTTCTTAGCAGCATTTATACCCGCAATCCTACCAAACACCGTGATCTCTAGCAATGAGTTACCCATCAATCTATTCTTACCGTGAACACCCCCAGTGACCTCACCAGCTGCAAATAGGTTTCCAATAGGTTTCTCACCATCACCCAATACTTGAGCATTAGTGCCTATTTTTATTCCACCATTCTGATAATGCAATGTTGGATACACTAGTATTGGCTCTTTCCTTATATCTATGCCAAACCTCATAAATTGCCTAAGCATAGCTGGAAGATACCTCTCAATAGTTCCTTCACCCTTAATTATCTCAATCATCGGGGAATCAAGCCATACACCACAAGTACCAACATGTGTTATAACGCCCTTCTTTCTCTCCTCGCACTCCCTGATTATTGCGGCAGCTACTACATCTCTCGGTTCAAGAGGATAAACAAAAGCTTCTCCATCAGTATTCACTAATTGCGCTCCAAGACTTCTAACTTTCTCAGTTACTAACTGACCAGCAATCTGGAGTGGAAAAGCTGCCCCTGTAGGATGGTACTGAACTGAATCTAAGTCTCTTATTTGAGCACCGACTCTGTAAGCTAATACTACTCCATCCATCGTTGCTCCATAGTGATTTGTTGTCTGGAACCCCTGTATGTGCAATCTTCCGAAACCTCCCGTTGTTAGTATTGTTGATTTCGCTCTAACTACTAAGTATCTCCCAGTCTCTAAGTTCATTAATACTGCCCCAGCCACATTACCTTCATCATCAGTAAGCAATTCTACTGCCGGTGAGAACTCTAGTATCGGTATATCCCTATTCCACACCTCATCCATCAATGTTCTCATTATCTCTAACCCAGTATAATCACCAGCCGAATGCAATCTGTATCTAGATGTCCCTCCTCCAGGAACCTCAACCATTGTTCCATCTGGATCCTTATCAAACATTACCCCTAATTCCTCAAGCCACTTAATTATGAATGGAGCATTCGTCACTAGTATCTTCACGAGCTCAGGATTATTAGTATAATGACCTCCTCTCATAACATCAAGAAAATGTATCACAGGACTATCATACTCTCTATCTGCAGCTTGAATACCTCCCTGAGCCATCTTTGTGTTAGCGTCACCAAATCTGAGTTTTGTTGCTAGTAGTATTCTGTCACGAGGAATACCACTATATAGAGCCCAGAGTGTTGCGGTTGCGCCTCCTCCTCCACCACCGATCACTAATACGTCAACATCATAATCTGGATCCTCTAAATCGATCTCAATTCCCTTGGAAAGAGCATTCACATAGAGGTATGAATGAGCTTCAATGAGATTAACTACTTCGTGAGGAGCATATTCTCCCTTGCTAGCTCCTACCTTTATTGGTCTTTTAGCTTCCTTTTTATAATCTGGATGAAACTTATGAAGTAATTTCTCTTTCTCCTCATCTGACATCCTTGGTGGCGTGTAACTTAATCTTTCTTCTCTTGTCTCTTCAACTCTTTTAATAGATTCTCTAAATTCGGGTGGATAACCACTCATTATATCTCGACCTCCTCACCTTTTTGAGCTTTTTCAGCTAATTCTCTCCACTTATCCGGACCAGCTTCTATTAATCTATTAAGAGGCCCCTCAAATTTTCCTTCTTCAATCTCTTCAACTCTCTTCCTTAAGTGCTCAGCTTTAGGAGCTATATACTTACCGTAAAGCCTTCTCACTAACTGGAATACATGGAAGTGCTTTATCTCTGCTGGGCATCTTATAGAACATGCTCCACAAGCTATGCAGTCGAAAACCATTCTAGCAGCTTTCTTTATGTTTCCTCTAATAATTTCCTGAATAGCATCCATAACTTGAATCTGCTGAGGGCATACTTTAGTACATGCATTACACCCAATACACCTCGCTACCTCAGGATATATTGCTAATACAACTGATCCAGTTGGTTCTAACTCATCCATATTGTATTTTCTTTTCTCAGCAGGAACAAAAGGTATTTGGACGAGATACATCCCATCCTCAACAACTGTCTGGCAGGCTAATCCAGAATACAGCTTATAGTCTCCCTTTTTAACCCACATAGTCATGCATGCACCGCAGAAACCAGCTCTACAACCCACTCCTCTAACGAGTCTATAACCAGCGTACTCAAGAGCTTTAAGGATTGTTAACCCCGCTGGGACCTCATAGCCCTTACCCATAACATATATTGTTACTGTTTTTTTCTCCGCACCTAAGGCTCCTTCAAGCTTCTCTTTTTTTACTTTACCTATGGAAAATGGTTTAGCGGGTTCGGCTGCGCCTGGCATTATTTAACACCATCTAAAATATTTTTCAACATGCTTAATCTATCATCCTTCAAATACTCATATTTACCTAAAGCGTAAGCAACTAATTCAGATTCATAAAAAACGGGAAGTTTAACATCACCAAAAGCATTCTTTTGTCCCTCTAATAAATTATAGGCACAAAGTGGACACGTAGTAACAAATATTCTTGCACCTCTCTCTAGAGCTGAATTAGTTATGTCAGCATTTCTCTTCCAAACTAAATCGGGTCTTCTCGTAACTAAGTACCCATAACAACATTGATTCACGTATGGATAGGTTATTGGCTCAGCCCCAAGAATTCTTAGTAAATCCTGCATCATCTGAGGGTTCTCGGGATCATCTATCGCGATTTCCCTTGGCCTAAGGAGCATGCACCCATAAAAAGGAGCTACTTTGAGACCCTTCAGATTATTCACCAATTTTTCTTTTACTTTGTCATAACCAACTAGTTCCTTTAACACTTGCATGAAATGTATAACATTAATGTTTCCCTTATACTCTGGTTCATCGTTTAAATACGCCTTAATCCTTTTGACTATATTTTCATCCTTTAGGTATCGCAGATGAGCTGACTTTAATGTATTATAGCACATTGAGCATAAAGTTAGTAAGTAATTATTGTTAATTGATAATTTCTCAGCTTGAGATTGAGCCCAAATAAGATTTCTTATTGGAGCAACTGTTTGATAAGCCGTGTCCCTAGTAAGCCCGTGATAAACCCCACAGCATATCCATCTATCAAGCTCAATAACATCTATGCCGAACTCCTTAAGCACTCCAAGAGCTGATTTCTCATATTCAGTTGCAGTTGCTTTAACGGTACATCCAGGATAATACAGTAGCTTCAAGCCTCATTCACCCCGTGTATTTTCTTCCGGACGCGACGAGAGCCATAGGAGGTAGTTTCTTGAGATCTTTTAGCTTCCTGAGAGCGACAACATCCTTCCTCTTTCTTAGATTAATAGCTCTTAGAGCCTCCATTACTCTAGCTACATCAATATCTCTTGGACATCTCTCGCTACAATACATGCATGATGTACAGAGCCAGATTGCCTCTGATTCCACAGCTCTCTCATCATTCAACCTCACTAGATGAATTATTTGATGGGGTTTAAAATCCATGAAGGGTGCTGCTGGGCATATTGCCGTGCATCTCCCGCAGGAAATGCACTTAAAAACGTTTTCTCCAGAAATCATCTTTATTCTTTCCGATAATTCAAACTCCATTCTCTTCACCTTCCTTTCCAAATATATTTCCAATAACCTTCATCCGTTTTTTCAACTTTTTCAACTAACCCATATCTCAATAAAGTAGCAACGTACCAGAGGATTACATGGGTATCTAATCCTGTCTCCTTAGCTATCTCTGGTACAGTTTTAGGGGAATTAATGATCGCTGCTTTTATCTTGTTCTGTATAATAGTAGCCTTCCTAACTTTCTCAACAAGCTCTTTAGGAGGCATCTTAATGCCTTTTAACTTCTTATAAGTGAAAACAGTTAACTCTTTCTTCTCGCTCAAAACCATCACCTCTCCAACCCCTTAATAGCCGCTTCAATCATCCTCTTAATCTGAGTTGTCTTAAGTGTGTTTAGCTGAATAGCCTCAGTTGGACAAACAGCAGTACATGCTCCACACCCAATGCACATAGCCTCATTCACCCATGCTTTAGTTCCTAATCCCTCGTATTCCTTGAAGCTAATCGCTCCAGTTGGGCAGACTTCAACACAGCGTTTGGATAAATTACATTTCTCTGGATCAACTCTGGCGACCCTCGGCTCTAGTTCAATTTCTCCCTTAATAAGCATTGAAGCTGCTTTAGCTGAAGCTGCTGAAGCTGAAATTAGTGTTTCGCTTATCGTTCTAGGTGCTTGCGCAGTACCAGCTATATAGATACCGCTTTTCAGCGTCTCTACGGGTCTTAATTTTGGATGAGCTTCTTGTAGGAACCCTCCCTTACCAGTTGAGATGCTTAATATATCGCTTATCTTCTTTGTATCGTATGGTTCCATTCCAACAACTAAAACGACTAGATCCACTTTCGTTCTAACAGTATCACCACCTAGTACTACATCTTTTGACTCAACGATTAGTTTACCGTCTTCTCCATACACTTTTGGTGGTTCTTCATCTGGGTACTTAATGAATACAGCTCCTTCCTCACCCGCTTTGAGGTATAGTAATTCATTTAACCCATAGGTACGTATATCTCGATAGAAGTGGTACTGCTTTATATGAGGATACTTTCTCTTGAGTTGACTAGCCCTATATATGGTTGCATTACAGCAGTATCTGGAACAATACTCATTCACTTTGCCATTAGAGCCATTAGGTATCTGTCTACTACCCACACAGTAGATGAAGGCAATCGAGTTAATTTCTTTCCCATTATAAATGAGCTTGTTTCCTCCCTCGCTGAGATCCAGCAATCTGTCAAACACTGGTAATGTAATAACGTTTCCATACTCTTTGTAACCGAATTCTCCTGGTTTTGGTTCGTAGGGCTTGAAACCTGTTGTTACTACTATTGCTCCAACCTTGAACTCTAGATCCATTGGTTTCTGGGATAGATCTATTGCGTCTCCCACAATCTTAACGCACTCGCCGCAGCGTGTGCATGCTTTCGGATCAATAACTGGTAGCTCTGGGTAAGCTCCCTCATATGGATAATAAATCGCTTTCCTAGTGGTTAATCCATAATTAAACTCGTCGGGAACAGTTACTGGACAAACATCTATAGCTTCTTTCATTCTCGGATGATTCTTAATAACGTATCGGGGATTAACATGAACTTTAACCTTAAAGTTTCCTACGAATCCCTCTACATGCGTCACTTCACTATTAGTTAAAATAACTACATTATCTCTCTCTTTCAGCTCGTTAATCAACCCTCTTACTACATCTACACCTTTCTTTCCATTTGGATGTGTCCTCCATATACGCGCTGTTCTACCTCCTAGAAATGGTTCCTTTTCAACTAAAACTACATTAATTCCCATTCCAGATAAATCGAGTGCGGCTCTAATCCCAGCGATTCCACCGCCAATAATTAGAACTGATTTCTCAGCTTTCATCCTTATTTTCTCTAAAGCGCTAGCTAACTTAACATACTCTATACCAGCTAGAACATGGCTAATCGCTTTCTTAGTGGAATATTTCCTATCTCTATGAGCCCAAGAGCTTTGTTCACGTATGTTAACATGGTAGAAAAGGAAGGGGTTTAAGCCAGCTCTAGTAACTACATTTCTGAATGTCATTTCATGCAATTTGGGTGAACATGCAGCCACGACCACTCCATCTAGATTATGCTTTTTGATATCCTCCTCAATCATTTTTTGGCCAGCGTCAGAACACATGAATATGAAATCTTTAGCTAAGACTACTCCAGGATAATCTTTGACGGCATTTACTACCTCTTTAACATCAACGTAATCAGAGATGTTTCCTCCACAGTGACACACATAAACTCCGATTCTCTGCCTCTCAACAAATTTACTCACATTCTTCACCTCTTATACTTTATTATGTATTTAGCTGCTTGGGAAGCAGCTGCATTTGCCTCAATAATAGTTTCTGGAATATCCTTTGGTCCCGATGCAGTACCAGCTACAAAGACTCCCTCAATACTGGTTTTAACCGGGTTACCGTTCTCATCAATCCGCTTGATCCATCCGTACTCATCGAGTTCTAGTTTAGCGTTCTTAAATACCTTCGCTATATCGCCGTTTGGCCATAAACCAACCGATAAAACAACTAGATCGAATTCATCCACTTTAAATTGATTATCATTGCTATCCCAATATGTTACAACCACTGTGCCATCGCTTTTCTCATCAAGTAAGCTTGGTTGACCTTTAATGAAGTTTACTCCCATTGCTTTAGCTTGCTGATAGAACTCTTCATATCCTTTTCCAAAAGCTCTAATATCTATGTAAAAGATATAGACGTCAGCTAGCGGTAGAGCACCGAGAAGTAATTGTGCTTGCTTAATCGAATACATGCAGCATACTTGAGAACACAACGGGTAATTCAATTTTAGGTCTCTTGAACCAGCGCATAGGAAGTAAGCTATCTTCATTGGTTCTCCACCATCCTTTGGTTTAAGGATACCTTCGTAAGGACTTGTTGGTGATAGTAAACGCTCCATTTGCATTGATGTGATGACATTCTTGAATTGACCAAACTTGAATTCTGGCTTCTTTAATGGATCAAATAATTTGTATCCAGTAGCTAGAATTATTGAGTGCACCTTAACCTTATATTCCTTTGGCTCATCCAGGAAGTTAATTGCTCCTGTTGGACAAACTCTCTCGCATTGACCACAGAAAATACAATTCTTGATATCTAAAACAGCTTTCTTTGGCACCGCTATGTCAAATGGAATATATATGGCTTTACGACCCCTTAAACCGAATTGAAATTCATCTGGAACAATAACTGGGCAAGCTTTTTCACATAACGTACAGGCAGTACAGGCTTGCGGGTCAACATACTTTGGTTTCTCCCTAATCAAGACCTCGAAGTTACCTTCGCCTTGCTTATAGATCTCCAAGACCTCAGTGTAAACTTTCAGAGTTATGTTGGGATGATGATACGCAGAAGCCATTTTCGGTGTAGATATGCATGAAGCACAGTCAAGAGTCGGAAAGACCTTGCTCAAAAGAGCCATTTTCCCACCAATGCTCGGCTCTTTCTCTACAAGAAGAACTTTAAATCCCATATCTGCTAGTGTTAGGGCACTTTCTATACCAGCGATTCCACCACCAATCACTAATGCATCATATGTTTCCTCACTCATTTTCATCATCTCTTTTTACTGGACCTAATTTCTTTAAGACTTCATAAAATTCCCTTAAAGCTTTAACAAACGCATCAGTACATACAGAGCAGATAGCCGCCATCTTTATTCTCTGAGGCTCAATACCATTCTCCGTTAATAGTTTGATCGCTTCATCAACACGTGCTGATGTAACTTCAGTACAATCCTTTCTAAATGGGCATTCCTCCCCATCCGCTGCTATAAAAACACCGTCGAAACCCTTCTTGATTGCCAAAAGAATATAATCCGGTCTAATCATGCTTGAACAAGGTACCCTAATTATAGCTGTCGTCGGCGGGTAATCTTTGTGAGATAAACCAGCGAGATCAATAGCTGGGTCAGATATATACTCTGTAGAAAATATCAATATTTTTGGTTCATATCCCTCGCTCATAGAAAACGCCCCAAAAAATAAGATAGTAAGAAAAAAATAATTTAAGAATTATTTCTTACGCCTAACATAGATTCTCCAATAACCTGGCTCCTCAATATAACCCAAAAACTCGTGACCAACTTTCTTAGCCCAGAGGGGCAAGTCTTTAAGAGTTCCAGAATCAGAGGATAAAACCTCAAGAATCCCTCCAACCGGAACTTGAGTAATCGCTCTCTTCGCAGCTAATATCGGACCAGGGCAAGAAGTCCCTCTTGCATCAACCGTTTTATCGGGTTTAATATTTTTTAGATCTATATTCTCACCGCCCATTTTTTCTAACCTCCCTAAATAAATAAAGCAACTTCCGCTTCTCTAGCGGCATTTACAATTTCTACAGCTCCAACTACATCATCAGCTATGAATAAATCATCCTTAGTTACATTCCATGCTTTTAAGGCTGCGCTACAGGCATATACCTTCAGGTTCCCAAGCTCCCTAAGCTCCTTCAGTGTCTCATACCATGGCTTTAATCCAGCCCTCTTTAGCCCTTCCTCCACTTCAGATCCAAGTTCTTTGTGTTCTATTAACTCTTTATTTTTCTCTAAGATATCTTTCCGGAATGCATAGACGCCCCATAGCATTAAGTAGATCTCGACTTCCATGTCTTGAGCTATAGCTCCGCTAGCTAGAACTGCTAAACCTATTAACCTATCGGGGGTACCATTGTTAACAATCAAGACCATTTTTCCTGCCATATAAAACCCCACTTATTTATGAATATTAAACGCATTTTAAGTTTATTTATAAATATTTGAATTTGGTGAATAATTATCTATTGATGCATCAAAAATTATTTACATATATAAAGAAAGTATTAATATATACAGCTCTCAAAAAGAAATATCATTAACTTACAAAAAGTAAATTTAAAAGATTTATCATTAATTTAGACATTATTTTAGCTTAATTAGTTGAAATAAGTAATTAACAAAAAGTTGTTTTCCCGAAAAACGCTCTAGTTTCCACCTCCTTATTCATTAATCAGCGCTGAAAATCAAGTAATTACAATTAGCATAATATCATTTACGTTACTGCCAGTTGGACCAGTAATAACTAGATCTCCGGTTTCCTTTAAGTATGAATACGAGTCATTGTTAGCCAGGAAATCTAGTACATCAAGTCCTTTCTCTATTCCTCTATCAATAGTTGTACTAT
>JALWRR010000020.1:0-3803 GCA_026993975.1 Promethearchaeati archaeon
TTATAATCCTTCCTTCCCTCCACTATTATTACTGCTCCATTCTTGTTTTCCTCTAGAATCTGTAACCATATTTTCCAGAATAAGCTTAGATCAATGAGTGATCTCTTAGTCATAGCTTCTTCTCACTCCTTTACCTCCTTAGAAACTTTTTCTGTAAGCCTTCTAGATTTCTTCCAAAACTCTCTTAGCAATTCAAGCAATTTCTTCTGAAAAAGATCTTTCTCCTCTTTAGTCATAGATTCTATTTTTTCGTAAAAATGGAGAACGTCTCTTACATAGCTAGGTAGCTCGCTTTCACTTTGTAGTTTCGCTTGATGCGCAATCTCCTCAATAGCCTTAAAGATCACATCTAGTTCATCTATTGTTACTGGTAAAGTATCCACGATTTGAACAGCGATAACTCTCGGTAACTTGTATTCATTTATTAATTTATTTAATAGCCCTAAAGCATCATCCATATCTAATCTATTGAATTTATCAGCATGCTCATAAACTCTCCTTTGATCTGCTTTATCCCATTGAGAAGATCCTCCTTTTCTCTTCTCTAACATCTTTTTGACTTCCCAGAGTATTAGAGGTAACTCTTCAGATTCACTCATATCTAACATCTCGCTCCAGCGATATTTTCTTGCTTAAAAATTGTGTCACTAAGTTAAAAATTTTCAATAATTTATAAACTTAATCCCATAAATAAATATTAATCTTCGAGAATGAGCTTACAAGTCAAATAACAGTTAAAATGGGTAGCTATTTGAGTACGCTCTACTAGCTAGAATAAACATTCCAAATAATCACTAATCATAAAAAAGAAGAATGTTTTTTATTTTTTAATTTATTCACTCTCCTCAGATCCACCTGTTTTTCCTTCCTCTTTTTTAGCCTCAAAGGCCTCTTTAGCAGCTATTACATCATCAATCCTTAGAACCATTAATGCTGCCTCGGTTGCGCTCTTTATGGCATTCTTCTTAACTCTAACTGGATCGAAGACTTTTATCTCAGCCATATCTTTGACTTCGCCATTAACTACGTCGATGCCATAATTAAAGTTTCCCTGTGCATGATGTGTTCTCAATTCCTCTAGTGTCTCGACTACATCTAGTCCAGCGGTCTCGATTAACGTTGCAGGAATGCTTTGAATAGCTCTAGCGAATGCTCTAATAGCTAAGCTTTCTTTCCCACCTACTTCATCCGCGTATTTCTCAAGCCTCATTGCAATTTCTAGTTCTGGTGCTCCACCAGCTGCAACAACTTTTGGCTCTAGATAAATATTTCTCACAGTGTTTAACAAGTCATTTAAGGATCTTTCAGCTTCTTCAACCATTAATTTTGTACCACCTCTAATTAGAATGCTTACCGCTTTTGGATTCTTGCAGCCTCTAACGAAAATCATGTTCTCATCTCCTACTTTTCTTTCCTCAACTACCTTAGCGTATCCTAGAGCATCTGGAGTCAAGAACTCATCGTTCATAATTATTTTACCACCTGTCGCTTTAGCTAATTTCTCCATATCACTCTTTTTCACTCTTCTAACTGCAAGTATTCCATTCTTAGCGAGATAGTGCTGTACTATATCGTCTATACCTTTCTGGCAGAACACAACGTTAGCGCCACTATTTATTATCTTTTCAGCCATCTCCTTTAGTTTTTCTTTTTCCCATCTTAATAATGATTCCACTGTGTTTGCATCCATCATCACGTTAACATCTGCTGTTTCTGGTTTCTCTAACTCTAAGGCATAAGCAATTAATGCTATTTTTGCATCCTCAACTTTTCTCGGCATTCTATGGTGCACAACTTCTTTATCTAGCACTATTCCATCTATTAGTTCTGAATCTTCCAAGGACCCTCCTTCTCTCTTCTCAACTTTTATATCGCCTAGAGGAATCTTTAGCTTACCGTTTTCTTCTCTTTTCACGGCTTCTACAGCCTTTATTGCGAGCTCAACGAAGTGGTCGGATACACCAGCTAAGATCTTGCTCGCTATTGCTGTCTTACTAACTTCCTTAATCATCTCTTTGTTATTGAGATCAACTGGAATCGCGATTTCATCTAGAATCTCTAGAGCTTTCTTTAATGCTTTTTGATAACCATCTATGATGATGGTTGGATGAATATCCTCTTTTAGTAAATCCTCTGCTTGCGCTAATAATTCTCCCGCTAAAATTACAGTTGTTGTTGTTCCATCGCCAACCTCGATATCTTGGGATTTAGCTAGCTTAGCTATAAATTTCGCTCCAGGGTGAACTATATCGATCTCGTCTAGAATAGTGGCTCCATCGTTTGTAATTGTTATATCTCCAAACTGATCCACTAGCATTTTATCCATACCTTTTGGTCCAAGTGAAGTTCTCATTATTTCCGCAAGCACTTTTCCCGCCAGAATATTATTAAATAGCGCTTCTTTTCCTTTCGTACGAGCGGTACCTTCCTTTAATACTAGAACAGGTATTGCTTGAGGCTCAGGCGCTGCCATTATAATCTCACCAATTAAAAATTTTTTATCTCTAAAAAATCTAGGTCTACCAAAGTTGTGTTAAAAAATGGTTTTGTTTATATTTAAGGTTTACTCTACTAAGATTTGAAAAATTGATGAAAGAGAATGAGAAGAGAAAACTATTGGTTTCCGTGCGAAGAATCATCACCAGTTAAGTGATCTATAACACAATATAATTAACATATTTCATTTTTATAGAATTTCCATGCTCTCTGGTTTAGTCATCTTTATTTCTTCATCAATAGCTACAAATAGCTTCTTAATTAGGTCTGATAACTTCTTAGAATACTTCTTAGCAAGTAATCTTATATTCCCTAAAGGAATATTTCTCTCCGAGGTAATAGCTAACAACGCATCATTACCACAAGATATAATTACTATTCTACCATTCGCAAATTCTGTAAGCACAGCGTCAGTGTCTCCTAGATTAAACTCAGTTCCAGTAGCTAAACTAGCACCATACATTGCTGCAATAGTAGCTGCTAACTCATCAAAAGACACAGACCCTTCTACTTTCTCATAGAAATCTTTTGATGCAACATAGTCAATTAATTGTCCAGATCTTGTAGCGATTAGTACGCACAAGATGCTCTCATCTACGTTTATTATTTCAGACAACATTGATGTGATGGCATCATACAGTTTCTGTAGGCCTGACATTTTAGATATCCTACGAAATAGTTACTAGTTGCAATCATTAACTATTTACATACTGTTAGTAATAATATTCGTATCCTGATAGATATAAATATTGTGCAATTTATTGGTAATATCCGCTTAACTTACTTTATAGTAGCATTAAAAATACTAATGTGTGAAAATTAATGCAGGGTTATACATTATACGAAGCAATCAATTTAGCAAAATATTGGGCTAAGAGATCTTACGAGCGAAGACTATTCATTATTCTAGGAGATAGAGATATCGATGATATATTTAAAGCGTTAATCGAAATTCGAAATGAAAAAAATATTATTGTTTCTGATAGAGATGAAATCAGAGGAGGACATAATGATCAGCATTTTCTTTATATAGGCCATAAAGATACAAAAAAACTCCTAGGTATGACTTTTGATAATGCAATTATCGATCTTATAGAATTTCCAGACGTTATATCTCTAAGCAGAGTAATAGGATCAATCAGAGGCGGTGGCCTAATCTTTCTACTACTCCCACTAACTTACTTAAATTCAAGTAAATATGTAGAGAGACTGCAACCTATTGGAGTAAGTGAGAAACCAAGAGATCTGCTTAGACGCCGCTTACTTATTAGGGCTATGAATTCAGATGGCATCTCGTTATACTCAAC
>JALWRR010000020.1:3813-8979 GCA_026993975.1 Promethearchaeati archaeon
TGACAAAGACCCCAATTCTATCGATAAAAAACAACTTGTTTATCCTGCTGAGAAAAACTTTCCTACTGAGCTATACGCGATGTGCTTAACACAAGATCAGATCTATGCATTAAATGCGTTAGAAAAAGTTGATTCAGTATCTCATGTCTTACTTACGGCTGATCGAGGCAGAGGAAAATCATCTATAATCGGTATAGCGTTGACTGGTTTGGGATATATTAGTGGTGAATTATTGAATGTAATTGTGTCTTCTCCGGAGAAAGAGAATGTTCTAGAGCTATTTAATTTCCTAAAGAATTCACATAATGCGTTAAAAATTAGTTATTATTTCGATGATAAATCGCTAGTATTTAGGAGTTCGATCCTTAGAGTTACATATAAGGATCCGTTCGAAGCATTACATAGCGATGCAGATTTATTGATTGTTGATGAGGCTGCTGGACTACCGTTCCCCCTGCTAGTTAGGCTTCTAGATCAATTTCATAAGATAATTTTCTCAACAACGATTCACGGATATGAAGGAACAGGTAGAGCATTTTCTGTTCGATTCATTTCCTTTCTAAAACAAAAAAATCCCTCGTTTTTATGGATTAAATTACGAGAACCAATCAGATACTCTACCAATGATCCTGTTGAAAAATGGCTTTTTTCTTCCCTTATGCTTGATGCTGAACCGCATGACATAACTAGAAATAAGATAAAAGATATTAATAATGCTCACTTGGTTGCTTATGATGCTGAGAAATTAATTTTTAATGACCAAGAATTAACGCCGTTGTTTGGAATTTTAGTTACTGCTCATTATAGAAATAACCCGAAGGATCTATTGATGCTTAGCGATGCTCCTCATCATAAAGTTTTCTCACTTAATATTGATGATAAGATTCTTGTAGCTTTGCAAGTGTCTAAGGAGGGAGAAATAAGTGATGAAGATCTCCATATCTTTTATCAAGAGTCCCCAAGCAGTCATATCGTTCCAGATAAACTATTTAAATATTACGGCGTAATCGATTTTCTGAAATATAAGGGATGGAGAATAGTTAGAATCGCAACACATCCAAACCTTATGAGGATGGGATTAGGTAGCAGGGCGTTAAAGCTCCTAGAGGAACACGCAGTTAGTGAGAAAATTCATTGGATAGGAGCGGGATTCAGCGCTTATCCTGAATTATTAAATTTTTGGATAAAAAATAATTATATACCAGTTCATATAAGTCCAAAAATAAATAAGAAGACAGGCGAACATACTATAATCGTAATTAAACCCCTAGATAGCACTGTAAATGATATTATTAAGAAAGTTAATGCTAACTTAAAAACTAGATTACTTAAAGAGGGGTCAGTCACATATAGGAACTTAAGTCCTAAGACATTCAGACTAATAATTAAAAGCGGTGCACCTTTATCAGAATTCAGAATGGAATTAGATCCAATGAAGGTTTTTAGACTTGGTCTGTATCTCCGGAACGTGCTTCATTTCGAATCTGCAAGCGATGCCATAGAAGATGTTGTAAGATACTACTTCGCACACAAAATAAGCGTATTAAGCGAAACAAACGAGGAATTATTAATCAGCGCTGTATTACAGCGGAGAAGGGTTGGTTTGAATAACTTATTAAAGATCAGGAAATTGTTAAATTATTTATGGGAATATCTCAATACCTCTAAGATTTGATTTATAAACAAGTATGATAATGAATTAAACTTAATGTTTTACTGGAGAGGGTTAAATGAATAATTCATTAAGAGATTTTCTATCGTTTGTCGATACAGTTAAGAAAGCAGCACATCAAATTAACTCATCTGATGATATCATATATATATTATCCCATATAGATGCAGATGGTATTACTTGCGCAGGAATTATCGCTAAGCTATTGTATCTTCTTGACAAACCATTCATTCTTAAATTCACTAATACGATAAATATTAATTTCTTGACAAGCTTTTATGAGAGAGCAGATCCAAGGAATATTATTTTTTGCGACCTAGGAAGCGGTCACTTAAACATGATTTCTGAAACTCTTAAAAAAGCAGAGAGCGTGATTATTCTTGATCATCATGTACCCGTTGAGAATTTGGATACATTTGAGAAAAATTCTCCTTTTAGACTAATTCATGTCAATCCAAGAATATATGGATATAATGGTGGCTATGAAGTAAGTTCATCTAGCGTATCGTATTTCATAGCCCATGTATTCTCCAGAAAAATAGGAGAAATAGTTGACTTAACGAAATACGCCATAATAGGTGCATTAGGAGATAGTCAGGATGTTGGCGATAAGAAGTCCTTAATTGGTCTGAATGCTTTAATTGTTAATGAAGCTAAGAAAAATGGAGTAATTGAAGAGAAGATTGATTTACTGATCCTTGGTAGAAAATCTAAACCATTATATCAAGCTTTAGCTGAGACATACAGCCCAATTTTACCTGGCATAACGGGGAGCCTCGAAGGAGCTTTAAAGTTTATAGCTAATATTGGGTTAAGCACTGGAAGGCTGGACATGGAGAATATAACTCTCGAAGATCTGAATGAGAATCAGAAAGCACTATTATTGGAAAAACTCGTTGAACGGATTTCTATCGCATTTGGGGATAAAATGAGTATCGAAGAAATAAAGAATATGCTGATTGGGTATACGTATTTGATAAAAAATGAAGAAAAACCTATGTTAATGGATGCGCGAGAATTTTCGACACTACTTAATGCATGTGGTAAGCTAGGGCAACCAAGTATAGGGGCCGCAATGCTTATAGGAGACAAGAACATGTTCTACGATAAGGTAGTAACGTTATATAAGAGATATAGATACTCAATATCTGAGGCTGTTAAACGTGCTCGAGAAAACATTAGGAGTTTTGGAAAGATTAAGGTAATAGATGGTGATAATTGGTTAGAGGAAAACTTGACTAGTACTGTAGCTTCCATCATGTCTCAGAATATTCTAGATGGTGATATATTAGTCGTTTTTAGTAAGGAAATAAACGGTGCAGTAAAAGTATCATTACGAAAACTAAGAAACTCCAAAGTTAAGAACATTCTCAATTTAATGAAGCAAGCATTATTGAAACTCGGTCGCGGTGAAGGTGGAGGGCATGAAGAGGCTGCTGGGGCATATATTCCTTTAGAAGCAAAAGAAAAATTTATCAGCATCCTTAGAGATATAGCTGTTTAAGTGAAAGTGAAATGATAAAAAAGATACATGCTAAAATTGTTATTAGATGCAAAGATCAACTCGTTTTAAAGTCTCTACACAAAGCAACTAACCCTGAGAATAAATTAGCGCCAGAAAATATCAATATAACACAAGAAATAAAGAGGAAGGAGTTGGTTTTTAAATATGAACTCGAGGATATTAACCATACTCGAGATGCTATAAATAGCTCGAGAAACACTCTCGATGATTTCATATTCTCCTTAAATTTAGCATATCAGAGTTTATTGAAGGTAATAAAGTATGAAAAGAATAAAGTTCTATGCAACGACGGAACGGGGACTAGAGGATCTCGTAGCAGAAGATCTCAAAGATCAATTTAATATTAAGTGCGCTATAACGGACTTAAGAGGTAAAGTATTTTTTGAGGGGGCTCCTAGATTAATCCCTCTCCTTAATTTTGCTGCTAGATCTATTAATAGACTCGTGATATTGCTTGCTTATCAAAAAAACATAAGCAAATTAGATGAGATAAAGGAGATAACTAGCGAGATTAATTGGGCTGAGTTTATAGGGAAAAATCAGACGTTTGCTGTTAAGTCTGAGAGAGTCGGATATCATGATTTCACGTCACTTGATATGTCTAGGGTTATCGGTAAGGTCATAATAGATAATATTAAGAAAAATACAGGACAGCCAGTGAAAGTCAATTTAAAGAAACCTGATATTCGAATAATAGCCGAGTTGATAAAGAATACTTTCGTTATAGGGATTGATACTAGTGGTTTATCTCTGCATATTAGGAGATATCGTGTGTATAATCATCCGCTACCTCTTAGAACAACACTAGGGTACCTATTGGTAAGGTTATCTAATTGGCGGGAGGAAAAAATTCTTTTAGATCCTACGTGCGGTGGAGGCACAATACCTATTGAAGCAGCATTATTTGCTAGAAGGATTCCTCCAGTAAAATTTAGAGGCAATGAATACATGTTCTATAATCTTGGGATCATAAGTAGCGAGATGATAGCTGAAATTAGGAACAAAATCATGGAACAGATGAGATTAGATAAGAAATTAAAAATATTTTGCTTAGATATAAATCCACGCCACATAAGTGGAGCTAGAGATAATGCTACGCGAGCTAACGTTAATGACACAATAATTTTTCTACATGGAAATGCGGAACATTTGTCTAGATACTTTAAGCCTCACTCTATAGACACAGTAATTGCAAATCCACCATATAAAGTATATCCAAGAGAAAGACTAATTAGATTCTACCGTAACTTCATAAAGAGTTTATTTGAAATATTGTCAACAGGAGGAAGAAGCATAGTGATATCCTCCGAGATAAAATTATTAAAAGATATACTTAATGAAATGCATTCCAAATTCAGTATAAGAAAATTATTCATGTATGGCAGATTGCTCACAGGGATATTTATTATAGATAAAGGATAGAGGGAACAGATGATTATGTGAATAAATCCGAGAGATCCTCTGATGGCTGCTCTTTTTGAGCCTCCTTCATGATCTTCTCTTGCATTTTCCTGAGCATATCTGAAGCAGCTGCGATTTCTTTTTCGATTTCCTCTAAACTAACGGGTAAATCCAGTATTTCTATTACCTTCTTAGCTAAATTTAACGCTTGTTCTCTATTAATAACGCCTTTTTCTGTCGGAGCAAAGATTGCTGCCGCTGGAATATTTCTATGAGTGGCATAAGTTAAGAACAAAGCTACACCGCCAGTTACAAAAATTCCTTGTGGGGCAACCGATAAAGTCCATTTATTATTCTTCGCTATGATATTTGATTTGAATGCATCATTAGCAACATAGACTAATTTAGTATCCTCCACACTTGGGAAAGCAGTTATATCAATACCTCCCATTAGTAAGATCGAGCTCAATCCTACTTCCTTAGCGAGTTCTGTTACCTTATCAGCTAGCAATGCTTGCTCTTCTAGAGTCGGCTGAAATCGTATTAACAATAAGACAGCGTTACCTAC
>JALWRR010000021.1 GCA_026993975.1 Promethearchaeati archaeon
ATGTGGTGAGGCTTAAGAAGCGTTATAAAGAAAAATAGTGATAAAGGCTAAAATAGTCTGTAATGGTTCAGGACACTGGCGATCCATAGTCTTAAAAATACATCAATTAAGAAATGCTTAGAAACCTAGAATGGTCTCTCCGGCATAATGGCATAGGCGAATACTATTGTTATAGCAATTGAAGCTATTATCGCATAAAACATCCCTATTGGCTGAAGAACATAGAACAATGCAACGAAGAATGGAACTGATAATATCGCTACCAATAAATAGCTCTTAGAGGTTTTCTCAACTCTAAATCTTTCTAGTAAGTGATGCAACATCTCTATACCCATAATCTCAAGAAACAGGAAGATCAATGCAGCATCTCTGATATTCTGACCAGTATAGAATTTAAGCACGAGATAAGTTAATGAAAACATTGCGCCGAAATATAAAGCCATAGCTATGCTTTCTGATAAGTTACTAACAGATTTAATAATGAAGGGATAAATAAGCGCTGCTAGTATAACTATAGCTCCTATTTTTAGCTCTATAGCTAGAAACGCTATGTTGTATACCCCAACTATTATGCCCAGCATTATAAAGATAAATATAATGACCTGTGCTTTCACAGACAGCCTATAAGACTTAGTTAGATCTTCCATTATTTCAAATCTAAACTCCTCAGCTTCTCCCATTTCATCTCCTCCTCCTACCCCATCCAATTGTAGGAATCGCTCCGGCCTTCCACATAGAAATTATTCCAGCATGCCTCTTTCTCCAAGCTAAGTTACCAAGCACTATGCTCCTTATAGCGTAAAATAATTCCCTCGGAAATGGAATCGATTTAAACACTATCTCGTGCCCACGCTTAGTTTTCACTTTCACATTGCCGATAGGTACTTCACCAAAATAATTATGAAGCTTTTGCCACAAATTAACATCTAGATCAACAGATGCGATCTCTCCTCTCCTAATTCTACCGCTAAACTCATCTGCGAAGCTAACATCATAAGCTATACCGCTTTTTTCTCCAACGATAACAGAATACCTCTCCCGCATATACGCCTTATATAGATTATTGAAAGCATCAGCAATAATGATGCCAAGGGCAATCAAAAACAATAGAAACGCATACAAACCTATTCCTAGTGTATTGAGAAAACTGAAATAAGGCGTTATATCGACTATACTAAATATTTGAAGAACCAGTAATGTCACTGGTATGAAGATTAGCAGTAATTGAATTAATATGTAAATTGGGTTAATCCTATAGGGTGCTTGATAAGCACCGTAAATTATTTTATCATCCTTAGTGATTCTCAGCGCTCTAGCAAAGTCTTTGGGGGTCAGAAATACTAGAGGATCAATTAACGCATAAGCATCTTTTTCTGGGATATACGTGACTATCCTGTAAACCTCCATTTTAGCGAGATACTTTTTGACAGTATCTTCAGTCATATCAAGTTCTTCTGCTATCTTCTTAGCTGTAAAATACCTAGCATCAATATATTTCTCGATTAAGTGCCTAAGTATGACTTCGAATAATTCGTCCGGTCTATTTATCTTATAGTATGATAAGAAAAAGCCGATTATAATCGACACTAGGAGTCCTATTACAAAGAACCAATCCATTAAATCACCCATATATTAGCTTATAATCTTTCTGATAATGAATACCTCTTGAACCTATTAATATATGCACTCTATAAATAAATGATTCGATACAAAAATTGATTAAATTGGTATTCTCGGATCTTCTTTATGAGATTTCATGATCATGCTTGTTACTGTTCTCTCAACTGCTCCAGACCCAAGAACCTTTCTAACAAACTCTGATAAATGCTCTTCGTTTCTAAAGCGCCCTATTACAATTACATCATACTCTCCTGTGATTTCATAAACGAAATTAATGTTACCCTCATCCATTAGAATTTTAATTAAATCATTTATTTTTCCAGGCTTCGCTTGAATTAATATTATAGCTGAGACCCCATATCCTAGCGCTTTATAGTTTAGGAGTGGTACAAAAGCCCGCACTATCCCCATTTCCATCATTTTAGATATTCTATTTTTCACCGTAGCTGGTGCCTTATTAATTTTTTCTGCAATATCCTTATATGGCATTCGCCCATCTTTCTGTAATAATCTTAAAATTTCTTTATCAATTTCATCGAATTTTGGCATTTAATTAGCCTCCAGGATCTAACTAATTGAACAATTAATATGACTAAAA
>JALWRR010000022.1 GCA_026993975.1 Promethearchaeati archaeon
GTGTACAATATGAGGATATAGGTGAATCAATTTACTCTGTAGGCATAGATATTTCATATGGGATATCGCCACGCCCATATAATAGGGGAAGAAACTCATTAATCAAAGCAATTAAGGACCTAGAAAAACTTAATGTTTCATTAAAAGCGATATTGAATCATTTGCTATCATATAAAAAAAACAATACAGAGAAACCAGTCTCTTTTAATGAAAATACAATGATAAATTTAATCAATTTCTTATTCTCCAGATCTATTATTAATCTTAGAAATACCTCAAATAGGGTTATAAATGAATTAATTACACACAGTATAATGCTTTTAAATGTTCTTAGTAGATCAAATATCTCGATCCCACAATTATCAATCAGTGACAAATTTGCTTCTGGCGATCTGTTTATTGGGTATCAATTAATTGATGATAATGAGTTCATGCCATTTAAATTGGATATAAATGATATAAAGAGACACATTGTTATTACGGGGCCTTCTGGGAAGGGTAAGACAAGATTAGCGCGCATAATTATAAGTGAAATTCTCAGGAAATATTCGGACAAGATAAAAATTTGGATTTTTGATTTCCATGGAGAATATCTCGATCTTGCATTAAAGTACAATTTCTTAATCCTAGTTCCAGGGTATGAAAAATCGCCTTTCGGCATCAATTTATTCGATCCGCTAAACGAGAATGCGGAGACATATGTATCTTTTCTATCAAGAATATTTGATGAGGCATTAAGAAATCTCGAAAACCCATTCACTCCTCAAATGGAGAGAATAGTTTCTATAGCTATGAATGATACTATACTCAAATCAGATAATAGATCACCTAAATCATTTATAGTTAACCTCTGGAAATGGAGTAAAGAATTAATGAATGAGATACCCTCCGCAATACAGTCTTTTCATGCTATTATCAACAGGATTAGTAGCTTATTTACTGGTTTGATTGGTCGCGTATTTTGGGTGGAGAAATCAAGTGTAAATCCTAGGGAATTAATTAAGCATAACGTTATATTCGACCTATCTTTCCTAACAAGAAACGGTGTCTTGAAAAGGGACCTAATGATATTGATCAATGTGTTATTAAGATTCGTTATCAATGAAATAACTAAAACCCTATATCTTAACAATGAAATCCCTAAACTCTTTATAGTTATAGAAGAAGGACGCTATATAGTTCCGTGGAAAAAGAAGGAAGATTATTCGAACACATCTACTCTAGAGGATCTAGCTATTCTGGCTCGTAAGTATGGTATCACACTATGTACTATTAGCCAGTCACCCGCATCGATTAGTCAAGAGATCTTAGAGAATTCTGGAACTTTTTTCTTGCTTGGTGGAGAACCCCCGCCAATAGAGAGAACTTTATATCAGGGAGAAATAGAGAAATACATGCATGTGATGCCTCCTAGAGAATGCATTGTTAGAACAACTTCGCATCCAGCGCTTATACATATTAAAGTTAGATCTATAGATATAGGAAGCATTAATGTTGAGGAATATGATGAGATCATAGAGAACAGTGTTTCATTGCTAGATACGAGATATTACCCAATAACCCCATCTTTCGAGTCATTTATTAAGTCTTTATTGCTCGGTAATGTTGATAAATACTCAGTGTCAATTAAGAACACAGAAAAAGAACTCAATACACTGATTTACAAACCAAAGAAATTTTTGCTTAACTTATTAAGAAAACATAAGTTTGATCCTTCAGAATTAAATAATGACTTTCTTGAGAAATTAGTAATCGAGAGTTACCAAAGAGCGGGAGTCAATCTTAATAAAAGGCAACTATTAGAACTAACATATAATTTAAGGTCTATATTAGGTAAAATAAAAAAGAATAGAAGAGAGATTTTATAGCCATCCACGTAATCTCATAGCCTTAACTACTCTGTCTACAGCTACGATATAAGCTGCAGTTCTCCAATCAACATTGTATTTTTGCTTTGCTTCGTACATTGCATGGAAGCTATTGACAATCTTTTCCTCTAGCCTCCTTCTAACCTCTTCCTCTGTCCAAATTATTCCCTCACGATTCTGCACCCACTCAAAGTAGCTAACTATTACGCCTCCAGCATTGGCTTGGAAGTCTGGACAAATTATCACTCCCTTCTTATTTAGAATCTCATCTGCCTCTGGAGTAGTTGGTCCATTTGCAGCCTCCGATATTACCTTAGCTTTCACGTTGTCTGCGTTCTCTCCAGTAATCTGATTCTCTAACGCCGCTGGAATAACTATGTCTACATCCATGAATAATGGATACTTAGAATCCCCTTCCTTTCTCTCCTCAGCATCTGGGTAATCAATAACACTTCTCTTAGCACTCTTATTGTGCTTCCACTCATTAACTTTGTCAGGATCTAAACCATTACGGTTAATTATGGTTCCCTTAGTATCGCTAACAGCAACTATTTTTGCGCCCCATTCGTGCAAGAACTTAGCAGTATAGTAACCAGCATTACCATATCCTTGTATAGCTACTGTTGCTCCCTGTAAGTTTATACCAGCAACCTTAGCTGCCTCTCTCGCAGCTACAGCGGTACCATATCCAGTAGAATAAATTCTTCCAAGAGAACCAAATAGCTCTAAAGGCTTAGCCGTTACAACGCCAAAAGCATTATAGCCATATAGTTTTGAGTACTCATCAAAGAACCAAGCCATTATTTGGGGATCAGTATATACATCCGGAGCTGGAATATCTATATCTGGACCAACAATCCTTGAAATAGCTCTGAAATAACCACGGCTTAACTGCTCTAGTTCTCTTCTTGAGAGCTTTCTAGGATCAACTATCACTCCTCCTTTTCCACCGCCATATGGTATATCTGCTAACGCACATTTCCATGTCATCCACATGCTTAAGGCTATTACTTCATGCTTTGATACGTTAGGATGATATCTAACTCCACCTTTGTAAGGTCCTCTGGCACTATTGTGTTGACTTCTGTAACCAGTAAAAACTTTGATTGTACCATCATCCATTTTGACAGGTATTGCTACCTCTAATATTCTCTCGGGCACACTCAGTCTATTAAAGACTGATTCTTTATCTGGATAATTTAGAACGTCTAGAGCCTTTTTTAACTGGATTTTCGCAATTTCATATGGATCTAGAACTTCAGGCATGAATAACACCTATTGAATTATGACTATAAGTCATAAAATAGAAATAGAATCCTAAATTTTGGGGAATCCCATATATAACATATATTGAATCAAGAAATGTATATATATCATTTTAATAATTCTTTCTTCTCTAGCAGCAACCATAATTCGTCAATCGGGGGCTCCGTGACTGGAACTTTTATACTGTTTCTTTTCACTAAATAACCCATTTTATTGAATTCTTTCGTGAACCTCCCGATGACAGCTGCCTTGATACCTTTCTTCGTTAGATTATTAATCAGTTCATCCTTTACCTTATTATTAACGGCAATTAAGACCGCACCGCTTCCAATAAGTTTAAGAGGATCTAGTTTAAACAGTGAACATATCTCTTTAGTTGGTTTCAATACTGGAATCCTCTCTTCGTAAACTATGAAACCTAGATTAGATGCATAAGCCATTTCATATAAGGCTCCTAAAAGCCCTCCCTCTGTCACATCATGCATAGCATGAATATTATCTAATCCAACCGCCTCAATAGAGTACCTTACTTCTGGTAGAATACTAATTAATTCCTTGAATTTCAGCGCTTCATTCACTATATTATTACTTAAATAGCTCCGTAATTTCTCCTTAAACTCGCTTGCAAGTATGTAAGTACCTTCTATACCCGCACCCTTCGTAAGTACTATAGCATCTCCTTCTCTAGCCCCTCCACTAGTGACATACCTACCTTTAACCATTGGTTCTCCAATCATAGCTCCAGATATCAAAACATCGTTTACACGATCTGTTATCTCCGTATGTCCACCAATTAATACGGCGCCAATCTCATCTAATGCATGAATTATACCGTTCATTACCCTTTCTATATCTTTCCTAATTGTTTCTGGCGGGAATAATAATGTGGCAAGAAACCATTTTGGATTAGCAGCGTGCACAGCTATATCATTAGCATTTACATGGACTGCTAGCCATCCTGCCTCCTCTGTTGCTCCAGTTATTGGATCTGCTACAATTATAAGAATGTTTCCTTCCGATTTAACTACCCCTCCATCTTCCCCAATAGCTGGCGGTAATAATACATTCTTTCCACTTTTTACTTTCGAAAGAATAAGTCGAGCCAATGCATCTGTAGGTAATTTCCCAAGATCGAATTTTGAGTTAGGCAAGTGCGGCACCCTCTGTTTTAATTCACTATGATGATACCTATTAATTTCCCTCTACTATAATTCTATGATTGTCCCTATTTTATCTAGGTTTTTAATTGCTTTCAATAAGTTTCCAGGCCGCAATAAATTAATAATTTGAACTAAAATGCCCTGCCTAGCGATATCTATCATAACTTGCATCTTCTTATAGAACCCTCCTGTTACATCTGTATAACTCACTGGTTTGATCGCATTCATAACGCGATCTAAATTATCACTATTGATAACTCTTACTAATTTGGAATTAGTGGGAAAATCAAGAAATACTCCATCCACATCCGTTCCGAATATAACTTTATCAGGAGAGAATTTTTTTGACAAGAATCGTATGATTTCATCCCCGCTCAAAATAGAGCAACCTTTAGATAAATCTAACGCTACATCTCCCCATAATAAAGGTACTAGATGCCTCGTTAAGGCATGTTTTATCGTCTCTTGAAAAAAATATATCAATTGATCCTTATCCATTAGCGCTATTGCAGATGTTTGTATTGGGAACACTGGAATACCATGTTTCCTCATGATTTCAGTAACATATAAACTTAGACTCCTCATGGAATCTATTGTTTCAGATATGCCTATAAGCGACTCAAAGTTAAGGATTCCCTCAGTGAGCTTGTATTTATGTGCTAAGGGATGTCCAAAAGACCCCCCACCATGAACTATTATTAAATTATAATCTCCGGTCTTAACAACTTGAGCTAACTCTTTACTAACACTCTCCAATACACCTGTTCTAACACTTTTGAATTTCGTTTTATCTGTAATTACGCTTCCTCCAAGCTTTATAATCATTAGATTACTCATTATTCTCAGCCTGGAACTTTAATATAGGCTATTATCTTATCTTCTTCTACCAGCTCTATAAAGTGCTTTATTAACTCGTATATATCGCTCAATATTGCACCAGCAGCTTTTTCATGCCCACCTCCACCAAGTTTGCTTGCTAAAATATCCGCACTAAAATTGCATGTCCTACCGACTCTAATTGAGCATCTTAAACGATTAAGCAGTGGATCCATATATACTGAAATACCCACGCAACCACCATTCTGCGCAAATCTCTGTGCAAAGTCCTTAGCTATGAAGAAAGGAAATTTTCTAACATCAAAAATAACGAATAATAAATTGCGTGATAAAACTCTTGATAAAGTTGATTCTATAACCGCTTCATACTTCTTGAGAAGCCTTTTTGCACTCTCAGCTTCCTTTTTAAACCAGTTATCTGAATCGAACTTTGATCCCATTCTAGCTAAGACTTCAGCGATCTTTAGAAGATAATTTTGATCCCTTATATGGAGCTTAATAATCTTGTCTAATAGAATTGTTTTTTCTGTCAGGATACCTCTATCTGCTTTATTAGCTATTTCAACAATCTCCCTCGCGATTGGATTGTTCTCAAGCTTGAAATATTTCATCACTAACATTGCTGCCGATGGCGCAGACGGATCAATTAAGTCCCTACTACTTAATCTTCCCGACTTAATTAATCTATCTAGGTTTGATTTATGATGATCAATATTTACTCTACATTTAGCGCATTTCGGTAAATCCGCTATGAAATCAAATTCCTCATCAGTTACATTCGCCTCATAAACCGTTAGGAACTTTATAGTCGCGTTAGGATCAATTAATAGGAAGAGGGCTGCACAGGAGATTCCATCAATGTCCTCGCTATGAACCGCAACCTTCATTCTTAGCACCATACTTATGAATTAGAAATTTAGGCCTCAATACTAGAATGCTTTTTCCAAATAGCTGGATACACATCTCTTGGCATTAAAACCCTAGTATCGCCTGTTACTTGACCTTTCTCAGCTAATTCAATTTGCTTAGAGCTCATTATACTTTTTGCTAGAGCGATCAACTCGCCCTTTATAGTTAGCAGAGCAACTAGGTCGCCTTCCTTAATATTTGGGGAAAAAGCTACTATTCCTGGGACATATAGCTGTGCGCCATAAGTTAATGCACCAACTGCACCATCATTAACTATTATTCTTGGCATATTTATTATAGCGACTTCGGCTGGTAAGATATATCTCCTTAATAAGGATTCATCTTTCTCGTCTCTATATATTACCCATGCATCAATTAGATCTTGCATGGTACATAGCGTGTCATCTTCATGGAACACCCCGCTTTTAGTTCGTCTAAGATCTATCATATGAGCTCCTACTCCCAATATATCACCAATATCTGTACAAAGCTTCCTCATGTATGTTCCAGCTTCACAATGAACTCTTAATAATACATCTCTATTATCTACCTCTAGCACCTCAATATCATAGATCGTTCTTATTCTGGTTTTTCTTACTACGGCGGAACGAATCGGTGGCCTCTGATAAATTCTTCCCTTAAATTGATTTACTACGGCTAGAAGCGTATCATAACTCACTTTCTTATGAAGCCTCATCACTATTACATACTCCTTATCACTCCGTAATAGAATTCTGGTTAACGGAGTAGCTCTCTGTAACGCTATTGGTAAGACTCCAGATACACCGGGGTCAAGAGTGCCTCCATGAGCTACTTTTTTAATACCGAGTAGCTTCGAGATATACGCTGATACTTCATGGCTAGTTAGATTTGGAGGCTTATCCAGATTAATAACTGCAAATTCCAAGTGCTGGTCAATGGGCCTATTATTTGGAAAAAAACCCCATTGCTCATTTGTCTCATATTTCTCTGTCTTATATATTAGGTCATTTCTATCGAATGGAAAGTTCTTTGGAAGCTTAGGCATTTTAGGATCCGCTATGAATTTTATTCCCCTTAAAAGATAAACTTCAATACATAAAAAATAATTTATAAATCCTATATGGCGATATGTTCTACTGAAATTAGATAAAGCGCGATGAACGGGAATTGGCGCTCTGAAAAAAGTGATGAGAGGCCGGTATTGTGAGCGAAAAAAAGCTTAAGATCAAGAACACTAGCCAAAAGAAAGATGAATTAACAAGGTTTATTAATCTTTTACCTGACGATCTTAGGAAGGAGGCGTTGAAATATTACCTGAAAATACCTAAAACCAGAAGCATTGTTGAAAAACGCGTTTATAAAGCCCGAATCCTAAACATAATATGCAATTGGGTTTCTAAAAACATGAGCAATAAGAAATCACACATATGCAGGATAATAAAAGAAAGATTAAGAAACCTTTAAGGGAAAGTGTAATGACACTAAAGGAGTCGCTAAAGGTAAAACTAAAGAATGTTCTTGATCCTGAACTAATAAATCAATTACCTTCAAGATATCCATTACTTGGCCCAGCTATTCTTATACGTTTAAAAGACAACCTAATTCCGTTCAAAGAAACAATAGGTGAAGCTATATTAGAGATACATAAAAAAGCGAAAAGTGTATGGCTATTTAGAAAACCAGCAAAAGGCATATTTCGGGAACCCAAAATCGAGTGCATAGCTGGAGATTGTAATCCAATCATATTTCACAAAGAATTAAAAACAAAGTTTATTATTGATATATCTAAGCTAATCTTCAGTCCAGGAAATGCTGGTGAAAGACAAAGGTTAGTTAATATTATTGGCGAAAATGAGACTGTTATGGATTTATTCGCATGTTGCGGGAACTTATCTCTCCCAATAGCAGTAAATAAAAATATTAAGAGGCTAATAGCAGTAGAGGCTAATTCTTATGCTTTTTCTTTTTTGCTTATGAATATTAAGCTTAATAAAGTAAACCATATTGTTAGCCCATACTTACTTGATAATCATTACTGGTCAACCTTCAATATAGCTGATCATGTATTACTAGGATTCTTGCCAGCTCCAGATATCTATCAGGTAGAGATCGGAGTTAGAGCACTTAAGGATAGCGGCGGAATACTACATTATCATTGGATATCAGAGGAAGATAGGTATAGAGAAGAATTAAAGAACTTAGTTGGTTATGTGGAGTCTTTATCAAGAGAAGTGAAAGTGCTTGAAATTCGAAGAATTAAGAGCGTTGCTCCGAAAAAGATCCATTTCGTGGCTAGGCTACATGTAAGGAAATAAAACTTTCAATAAAAAGCCTGAAACTTCTGCATCATTGAGTGTGGGATTTTCCTACCATCACTATCCTCAAAAAATATCTTAGCTTCTGGATGAATTAAGCCAAGCCTTTCTGCAACCTCAACCACTTTGTTTCCAATCAGATTAAGAACATCCGCTTCCTCTAGAAGCACCATTAACTCTTCTTCATTAACTAATTTACCACCATAGAATCTTTCAGAAACCTTGATCTCAATTTCTCCAAACTTAAGAGTCTTTCCAAGCAATTCTTTATCACAAGCGGCAATAATCACACCGTATCTATCCGTAATTATCTCTTTTACCCACGCTATACTATCATCCTTCTTATGACTCAACTATATCCTTCCTCATCCAATAAAAATTTAATTTAAATCTCTACAAAATGCCTTCATAATTTAATAAAAAAACGCTCTTATAACTTTTTTGGTTGGTGATCTCTCGCCAGCACAGACACTAATAGACACATAAAATATATATGAAATTT
>JALWRR010000023.1:0-10288 GCA_026993975.1 Promethearchaeati archaeon
AGGCATGGCAAGGGCTAGGAACAGCCCACTGGAAAAAAGGCGATTACGACAAAGCCATAGAATGCTTCCAGAAAGCCATAGAGATAAAGCCAAACTACGCAGAGGCATGGTACAGCTTAGGAGCAGTCTACTGGTGGAAAGGCAATTATAATGAGGCTAGAAGATATTTTAGAAGGGCTTGTGATTTAGGGTATAAACTAGCTTGTTCGTGGGCTTAGCTTGTTAATTTTAGATTTATATGATTTTTGTGTTGTAGAATCAGGATATGATATTTTGATTCGTAGTCTCTTCTTTCTTCTTTTTAGTAATATTTCTTCTCTAATCATTTTGTTATTTTTGGTTCCCCGAAAAAATTTTGCAAGAATAATAAGTCTCGTATGATCATTGCCACAGGGTGATATCTTTGAATAATTAAGATTTCTTGTTTTCTGTTTAAGATTAGCATGATAAACTGTTACTAAGGTGATTAGAGATGTTGATGATGAGATCTTTGATAGCGTATTCATAGTGCTAAGTGTGAGCAGGAATAGATTACGTTGAAGAGAGAGACCAAATTGTTGCGAAAGACTATATTAAATATCCTAAAATGCCTCTTTATTTGTTAGTGAAATTATCTGATGTGTTATGTTTAAATTATTGTTACTTCTTCTTCATTTAATAGTTATTATTTTAAGGATTTGTAGATGGTTTTGATTAAGGATGTTTCTATAAGGGAGTTTAGGGGTATTCGAGAGACTGCAGAGCCTATTCCGTTATCTAAATTTAATGTTTTGGTGGGTAAGAATAATTCGGGAAAAACTGCTGTTCTGGAGGCTTTATCACTTTTCCCCGTGCCTTTCAGCGCTTATCATATTCCGTATACTAGCTATTCCCGACTTGATTTGATCTCAAAGATGCATAGTAGTGCTGATTCCTTGGTTTATGGTTATTCAGGAACATCTGAGATCAGGTTTACGCTAGATAATGCTAATATAGCTTATAGAATCAATGACCATGGTCAAATCTTTGTTCGCCTTAATAATGAAGAATTATCTAGCGAAGAGTACTTCAAGAGGATAGCTTCGCTCCTTGGATTAGAGTTAAATTCAGGATATGTTGAAAGGCTCAATAGCTTAGCTGTATTCGTACCTAATGATACTCACTTCCTCAATAGTATGAGCGGTAGCATCATTTCTGCTTGGAATTCCATCATGAAATCTGGGGCTAATGTAAGGATCGTGAGAGAGCTCATATCAAGGGTTGTTCATGACAGATTCACAGAGCTTTTTTTTTGGGTATTGAGAGAAAACTAATGCTCAGGAAGGAGTTACCTGATGGTAGAGTATTCTGGATATGGGTCACAGATATAGGTGATGGTGTCGAACGAGCGCTTATCACAGCTCTGTATCTGGAATTATTGAATCCTAAATTGGTTTTATGGGATGATTTCGAGGCATCGGCTCATTCTGGACTCATCGAAGTTCTAATTAATTGGCTCGCTACTAAGGATTGGCAGATAGTGATTTCAACTCATAGTATTGATGTTCTCGATTCAGTTACGAAGATAGGACTAGAGGATGCATCTATCCTGGTGTTGAGAAGTGATGAGCATGATAAGTTATATGTAAAGATACTAAGCGTGGATGAATTAGCAGATGCTTTCGAGAGTAACGTGGATATTAGGAAACTTCTCGACTTGATCTAGAAAACTAAGAATTTTCTGGGTGCGGGACCAATGAAGCTGTTAGGAGTTATGGGAAGAAAGATGCTTCTAAATTTGTTGTGTTTAGTAACGGAGCATACGATTTCATGATAATGAGCGCTCTCTGTGAAAGATTTAATGGAGATAAAAAGCTAATAGCCCTCAACTAAGTGGAGGGAAAGGTTTTCTTAATGCTTTAAGAGCTATTACATGGTTGATTGACAACGTTAGAGTGGATTGGTATAAAACTAGTTTGATAATCGTGATAGATAAGGAGCATCTTGAGGAATTAGGTGATATAAAGAGGCAATTAGTTAATTTCTTCCATTACGAAATCAAACAGGAAGATAAAGATAATCAGTACTTTGAATTCGAAATTCAAAGAGGACCAAAGAAGGCAATCCTATACGTAGTTGTTATGGGCTTTAAGAAATGCATTGAAGGGAACATTTCACGCCTCATAAGAGAAAGGTTTGGGGAGGAAGTGCCTCCAGAGAAACAAAATATAAAACAATTTCTACGTGGAAGAAAAATGAAAATTGAGGACCTTATAAGGGATTCTTCAGAACGTGCATTAAATAATGCCTTTAATAATCTTATGAGATTATTAAGGAAAATCGATCGCTAGTTTCTTAGATCATCTTAGAAGCCTTGAGAAGATAGAAAAAATAGAGCAATTATGTTTTTTCGGCATCAATGCTTTCTAGAACCCATTTATTAACAATCCTGCTCATAGGTATGTTTAAAGTCTGTTGCTATTTTCGTGGGATAGCGTTGATATCAAAGAACTAAACTACGTGTGTAGTTTCGTATCAAGCATTAGGAATCTTGGGAAGCACGAGAGATCTTTGATCATGCTTTATTAATCCCAAGCATAAAGCTATAAGAGTAAAAAATAAAAACAAGAATCACTGTAATTATTGTTAGCTCGGTTGGGGGACGGGCACAGCGGTTCCGGGCAAGCTCCCTAGGAGTCTTGCGACTCTCACGCCAGTAATCCCAACCGAGCTTCTAGGATTCCTCTATCCTACTATCTGCGTCCTTACTATAGGGAGCTTGTGCATCATCTTTCTTTTTCGTATTTATGATAAAGCGGATGTAGTGATTACGTATTAGACTTCATGAATAGTTCGCTCTCTTAGATACTCTGAGAAAGATATATAGAGCTAAAGTGTTAAGATTAAAAGAGCTATACTTCCAGTTCTTAGGAAATATGGTGTGAAGAGAGCAGCTTTATTTGGATCTGTTGCAAGGGGAGAACTCAGGGAGAAAAGATATTGATATTCTCGTAGAGTTTAAAGACAGGAAGAACTTGCTTGATCTCGCGGGTCTTAAGATAGAGCTTGAAGAAAAACTTGGGAGAAAGGTCGATAGCCTCACATACAAATCAATTCACCCTCTCCTCAAAAATGAAGTCCCAGCCGAGAAGGTTGAGATTTTATAAAGAAAAATGTAAAAGGGTTTCTGCAACACATATTAGAAAGTATTGAAAAATCGAAGATTACATCAAAGGAGTCTCCAGGAAAAGATTTTATGGAAAATACTCATCTCCAAGATGCTGTCATTATGAGACTTAAGATAATAAGCGAGGCTGCAAAAAGGATATCTCCTGAATTTAGAAGAAACTACTCTGACATCCTCTGTCCTAGCCTAATCTTTCCTAATGCTCGTTATGTTTGCTAAGGATTAAATTTATGGTATTTCTTATGAATTTCTTGCAGTTTTCTATGTATTCTGGGGATTCTTCTTTTTTTGGTGATAGATATTCTCGCCATATTTTTATAGCAAAAGTCTTCATGGAGTAATCCGGAACATATTTAAGGAAATTTTTTAGGACTTTTCTCTTGTCTATTGTGGCTTCGCCGTAAGTTATTTGCGCTAGTCTTATTGCTTCGCCTGCAAGGATCTTAATCATGTATTTATTATTTTCAGATTCGTGTTTCTCGAGTAGCTTTAATATTCTTTTAGCACGATCAATTATGAGGCTCTTTGGATCCGGTATCTCTATCTCACTGGTAATATCTCTGCCGTAGAGCACCATTGAATGCTTAACGAAATCGAATGCGTAAATATTAAGGAATTTGAAAATGGATTTCTTTCCACTTCCCTTCTTAGGTAATTCCTTTTCAAGAATCCAGGGTATATCTATCACTTTATCATACTTGCTGAAACCACTGTACTTCTCGCCGATCACGTATAAAGCTTTCAGAATCCTCTCGATATCTTGTCTAGAAGCATCATTACTGAAAACAATTAATAGGTCAATGTCACTCACGCTAGGGACAAAATCACCTCTTAGTAGACTACCGAAGAGTACTACAGAAACAATTTTACGCTTTAGTTCCCTGGGAAGAGCTTTAATGGAATCTCTGACCTCACCAACAATTTTCCAAGCTTTAGCTATCCCCATAGACCGACTACTAATTATCAGTTGACTTCACCATCAAATTTTTAATTAATTTTAAAAATGAAACTTTCATCGCTTTAATTAAGTCTAATGGTGCTATAACTAAAATGTAGCTTCTTGTATTTTGGGACCTTTATTTTTAAAGAGAATCTTGAAAGAAAAGCTCTGATATATTCACATTTCCTTTCTAAATATTGCTAGCCTACTTCTTATATCTTAAAATTTTTAATCAGAATGTCGGAGAATTAATTTATGAGGCAAAGCTTAATGATGTAAATCTAATTATGTTGATGATTATGGAGCGTAAAGAGGTTATAGTGAGGCTGAGGAGAGCTCTGGAGAATCACAAGAGTGTTGTTTTCGCGTATCTCTATGGATCCTTTGCGAGGGAGCAAGAGCACCCATTTAGTGATATAGATGTTGCTGTTTTTCTCAGGGAGAATACTCTTGAGGCTTACATGGATTTGCTCTCTAAACTACCAGAGTTAGGGAGGGATATTGATTTACGTGTCCTGAATAATGCGCCTCCATTATTCGGATATAAGGTGATCAAAGAGGGGAAAGTACTGGTGAATAAGAAACCAGAGCTGTTGCAGAAGTTTATATATGAGATTCTTGTTGAGGCTTTGGAGATAAAGGATGAGATCGCGAATTTAAGGAGGAAGAGAATAGAGAGGATGCTTAATGCTCATTGAAAACATCATGAATGCATTAAACACTCTCGTGGAACTAAGAAAGCGAAAGTATGAAGAGATAGAGAAAGACAAAATATTAGCCAGCGCTATAATATGGAACCTGTACGTGATGGTGCAAGGCTCGATTGATCTGGCGCTTAAAGTGATAAGTCTTTTAAATCTAAGAGCTCCAGAAAGTTATTCTGATGCATTTAGGATTTTGGGTGAAGAAGGTATCTTACCAGAACAACTAGTAGAAAAACTCATGGCTATGGCTCGTTTCAGACATATTCTTGCTCACGCATATGCACAGATAGACCTCAAGAGAATATATGAGATTTTGCATAAGAACCTCGATGATATAATAGAGTATTTAAGTTATCTCAAAGAAAAATTAAGGGAAAGAGGGATAGATATAGCAGAGTTGTAAGATATCTATGATCAATAAGAGAGATCAAAAATCAAGCTTATTAAGAATAGTTAGGATTTCTTTGCTTTGTCAGACTCTTATGAAAGAACCTACATCTACAGCTCTTCTCGGATTATTTTGTAGCTCTGACTAAGGAAAAATAAGTGAACGCGAATCAAAAGTATATTTTATGATCAGTTTTAAATCCAATCGCTACTTTAGGAATATCGGATGTGTTGTTAATGATTCATAGTATAGTCCATCTATAAATCCTTCGATATAACTCTTTTTCCATTTCTTTTTTAGGAGGATGTCTTCCAATGTGTTTCGTATTTCTTTGGAGAATTTATTCGCATATATCGCTCCTAAACTGTAAAAGAAATCTTCTAAAATCTCTCTTTCTTTTATTTCATTTAATTTCCTTTTTATCTCTTCTTCTGCTAAGTCGATATAGCCTTGCCGTATCCATGTCTGAAGAAGAACCTCTAAGAATGCTATATTCGACGTTAAAATAAGTCCCGCAGCTGCTAGTTCTTCAATCTTATTTAAATTGATACTGAATCTAAGTTTTAGTAAATCCTTGAGACTTCGTGCGAATTGAAGAAGAGCTTCTGAGACTCTGTATTTCTTAATAGTGAGCCATATGAATTTATTAGTTATGTCATCAGTACGAGAAATTCTTTTAAGTCCTGACATCTCAGAGTTCTGCGAAAGGATGGTTAAAATCTCGTTAAAGTCAAACTCTAGATCTCCTAACAGAACATCTATAAATCGTGTTAGTACTCGGTTTGCAGTCTTATATTTTCCTGCTACCATAAGATTAGAGAAAATTATAGGAATAGAGAGAGCTTCAAGCGGTTCTATTTTCATTTTTAGCGTTTCTAACAATCTCATGTAAGGCTGATTCATTTTTACTGGTTCATATCTCGAGAGATAAGAAATAAGTATTGATAAGTACGCCATTTTCGAGGGTCGAGATATCTTTTTGCTTAATATCTCTTTTACCAGATTAACTACACCTTTGCTAGGATATTCCAATCTCAGCAGATTGATTTGGTTTAGTACATATGCTAGATATATCTCATTTGCTATTTTTTCTTCTTTCTTAGAAAAGCCTGTATTCTTCAGCTCTGAGCTTTTTACGTGATCATATAAAATTTTTATGAGCCTTTCAGATCCAGTATATATGGTCGATAATACAAGATCATCTGTTAATTCTTCTTCTCCAGAATGCTTTTTAATAATTTCTATTAATTTATATAGCCTATTAGTGAGATTTGTAGCAGTATAAATAATTAATTTGCTTAGGAATTCGGACTTTAAGATTTTTCGAGTGGACTTAGCAAGTTTTTTCGCTTCATCAAGTCGACCTAGATGAACTAAGGCCTCACCTAAGAAATGAGGCCTCTTAATCAAATTTAAGTAGCTTTCATCCGAATATATCCTGGTCAAAGCAACAGCTAACCGATCTCTATATATAGGGGAGACAATTAAATTAGTGAACCTGGACATGCAATCACCTATGGCAAGATCTTGACATGCAGGAGATTATATAGCGTCATGAGTTTCTTTATTTTCTTTTCATCAGAAAGATCAAGCTCAAAAGCCATTCCTACCATAGCAAGCCGCTTTGCTATTCCCCACATATTTGGGTTTTTAGCGTTTTTTATCATATCTCTCTCAATAGCTCTTATAGCAGAGATGATAATGTCTGCATTTTGCAGAACTTTCTTTCTTGAAAGAAATTTAATAAAGGCGCATAGAACTGGAATAATAGATTCAAAGAATGAAATTTCTGCGGAAACCTTTGCTGGAAGAATATTTAGAAGACAATTAACTAAATTTTTCGCATTCCATTTGTAGGGAGAAGCTGAATAATAGCTGTACATATATTCTGTAACAAAAGTGATGACACTTTCAGAATCTATTTTCTGTTGCTCAGTTAACTTATCAAAAAACTCACTTTCAATAAATTCTTCATACCACCTTTCCACAGTTCTTAAAATCTTGTCTAGTTTGTTTCTCCGGCTCAATTTAGATCAATCCTTAAAGTAGCTCCTATCTTTAAAGTTTTCTTTAGCACTTTAAGTTATCCAATAAGTAATTTAACACCATTTTATCATAAGTATTTCCTATGTTATTCCGCAATAAAACAAGACTTCGAAATATACTGAAGAATCGGGAAGATTAAAATAAAATGATATAAGCGAGGGGTGAGCCTAGGCCACATGAGCCCTAGGTACCCAGCCAATACTGCTGGGCCCTAGGGGTTTAGCCTAAGCCTGGCCTAGGCCACATGAGCCCTAGGTACCCAGCCAATACTGCTGGGCCCTAGGGGTTTAGCCTAAGCCTATATATACTATAGTGTTTATGATGTATTTAATTTTTGTTCTTGGTGTGCTTGAATGGTCTTTGTTTTATCTTTGGATACGAGTGGTGATTGGAGGTTTGTATCTGCTGTTGTTCTTAAAGATTTTTCAGGGTGATTTTTCTGCTCATATTGCTAGTGTTGGTAGGAGACGTAGGGAAAAAATAATTCTTTCTGTCTTAGATTTTATAAGCCAGAATGGTTATGGTTTGTGTGTGGAATCTGATATTCGGATTAAAGTGAGAGCTCTTGTGGTTAGTAGGAGGAGCAAAAAGTCAAGTGTTTGGAAGCATGTTATTACTAGAGAGCTGCTTCGTATCGCAAATCACTTGAGAGATAAGAATTTCTGGCCGATAACTAGGGTATTTGCTGATGTAGAATTTAATAGGTTTAGAGATATTATTGAGAAAATTTTCAAGACGAAGAATGTTGTGATAGGGAAAAACCATATGGTTGTGCCAAGCGATATTCTAGCATACGTGAACTTACGGAATAAAAAACTACTCAAAAAATACAGGAATATATCTGAGCTATAGGCTCTGTTTTAATTATTTCTTTGCTTCCCTTCAATGACTAGTTAACCTTATCTCTAAAATATTATTTAAGGGCGTTCTTCCTAGGGATCATTATTAGTTCATGAATACTATTTCTGAATTCTGAATGATAGGATTTATAGATTTTACTTCTTTCTCTCATAACTAATGGGTATTTGGACCCCGAATCATCTCTTTTCTTTTAGGTTTTTATGGCTAATGCGATGGATATAGCGAATATTGCTGCTCCGAGGAATGCTATTGATAGAAATAGTATGGTGGGTATGCCGTATGATGCTAGTAATATACAGTTTATGGATATTAATATTGCTCCTATAAGATATATTAACCATATATTTCGACCTAAGTTCTCGCTTAAGGATTCTTTCTCATTCTTTGTGCTCTTCGAGATATAGAACAGGAGTGCTACTGACATGTAGAATGCTGAGATGAATATAAAGGCTCTATAATCCACGATTACTCCTCCACTATGATATAGGAATCCTAGAGCATATAGGATCACTATCATAACGCCTAGTACTACTAGTGAGCGTTTGCTTAAAACTAGGTTCTCAATGCTTAATACGTTTTGTCTTTTAGATAACCAGTAGAAAATATAAATCATAATGATAGAGCCTATGTAGGAGGTTAATGCGACTAATATATTGAATCTAGAGTATAGTGATATTACACTTGATCCAATTATAAATAGGATTAGCCATATGACATATGTTGCTGGTTTCTTCGAATTAATAATAGTTCCAGATGTAATAACGAGACCATTTTTTGTTTCTCTAGCCAGGATCTCGAATGTAGCTATGGACAGGATAAATGACATGACTGGATGCCAGAAGAAAACTAGAGCTAGGAACTCCCAGATTGATACACCAAGAAACGCTCCGAGTACTGGTGTCTTATTTAAGTAACCATAAAGAATAACTGTTGTGAACCAAGCTTCAAATAACCCGTAGAGTATTCCTAGAAAGTATAGAGATAACAAGCTTTTTCTCTCAAATCTGATTGCTAGATTTAGAAAAAACAAAGTATGAATTGTGTAGAATGGGAATGTTATTAGTATTGCGGACGGCTTTAGGAACCATAGGAGGGATGATCCAGATAGTACTTCAGCGTAAAACATTGTTATGCATCCAATTAACAGATACGTCCATGCATTACTCAGGTTAATTCTCATTTAATAAACCACCCTTCTCCTCATGCACCTATCGCCAAACATTAATCTAACGCATCTTTAAGTTTTTACAGAATTTAAACGCTCCTCTAAGCGCTATTTCCAAAACAATTTTATTGCCATGATTGCTGATTTTAAATGCTAACAATCTCTATTACGCTATGATGATGAGTATATGAGCGCTATTATTACAGTCAGAATTCCTAAGGAGCTAAAAAGGAAACTTGATGAATTAGGGATAGATTACTCAAAGGAAATAAGGAAATTCCTAGAGGATTTAGTCCATAGAGAAATGATTCATAGAGCAGTATCTAGGGCTCTAGAGATTCAGAAGAAGACAGGTAGAGTTAGAGGCAATTTGGCAGCTGAGTTTATAAGAGAGGATAGAGATGAACGATAGAATATTTGTTATTGATGCTTCTATTGGGATTAAATGGTATATTAATGAGGATTATAGTGATTTAGCTCTAGAAATTTTGAAGAAGTTCGAGGAACCACGTATAAAACTGTATGCTCCTTTATCATTCAAATCAGAGTTCACTAATGCAATAAGAAAATATTTAGTTAGAGGCATTATAGATAAGAAGTTGGCAGAGGAAATCATGGCTGAAATCGAGAGAATACCTATCAGATATGAGCCTTCAACACGGAAAAGAATTAAGAGAGCCTTCGATTACTCGATTCTAAAAAGCATTACAGTTTACGATGCAGTATACATAGTTCTAGCGAAGGAATTAGGTGGAAAATTTATTACAGCAGATAAAAAACTATATTCCTCAGTATCCGATGATCCCTCTATCGTCTTCATAGCGGATATTAAGAAGGATCTATGATATCTTCCTGTAGCTCGCTACTTTGGGTTTCCTTTATTCACTAAATAAGCCTCGCTCAGAAAATGAGAAAGCACTGATCTATAGAGATATAAATATTGTTTTTAGTTTGTATATGGAAATTCTTAAAAAATAAAACTCTTTTATTTAATAGTCATCATCAATGAGAGCAGTGATTCTGATGAATCTCAAGGAGA
>JALWRR010000023.1:10298-29626 GCA_026993975.1 Promethearchaeati archaeon
AAGGAGATATTTGATAATCCTCAAGAATGGGATGGAAAACGTGTGGAATTAATTGTTACTTACCTAGGCTGGAGTAGTGGTGGTTGCGATCTCGATAAAACAAGCATGAAAACTAGAAGTGATGTTACGTTAAAAGAGGGGGATTATTGCATTCTATGCGACCCGATTCCGGGCCTTAATCCCGCGAAAGATAGAAAAACAGTGAAAATTAGGGCTACAGTGGAAATTTATTTTGATAGACCAAGGCTACGTGATCCAGAGCTCATTGAAATTGTTGAGTAAGTAATCCTAGCTAGCTGCATCATCACTCTGAATTATCTTACTTATAATACTTACTACTTCACCGTAATTATCTATAATTATTTTATTTGATGAACGTAATCTCTTTCTAGCGGTCAGAATTGCTTTCACTGCAAATGACTTAGAGTTTAAACTCATAATAATCACCGTTTAATCGGTTTTTCACATGTATTTAAAGCAAATTGATACTGCTGTATTATCCTTAAATCATTTTTAGAAGAACATTGGTTTAGCAATCATTAGTTAAATAAAGTGGTATTATGAGTTACAGTTATATTACTAATAAGTATGGTTAATTCTTTCAGTTTTAAGGCATTAAGAGAGTTGTTTTCAATGAAAAAGATATCCCTTCTACTAATACTAATGCTCTTGCTTGAGTTACCGATTCAATTCAATGCTAATAAAGCGAAAGCATACACATACAGTGGAGAGAGAGTGGATGTACTGGTTTCTCTAAACATTAGTTTCAATAAGAACGCTATTCAGGAAATAAAATCAAGGTACTATGATTTCTTCTCAACAAAAATGAGCTGGAGTATTATTGATAATGACTTAACGTTGATGCGGAAGGAAATACATGAGTATTTAAAGCAAGCATCGAAACCTTATTTTGACGCGATATCAAGCTACATCACTTCGCTCGGTGGAGAAGTAAAAGAGTATTTCTACTCAATAAGCACTCTCCACGCTATAGTGCCACGTGACGCCATAGTTGAATTGAAGCAGAATCCATTAGTTAGGAGTGTGAGAAGGCCATTAACATTCAGAATTAATCTAGATATAGCAGCTAGAGCAATCTATGCTGATTTCTGGTGGAACAAGGGATATAATGGATCAAGTGATATTAGCCAGTATTTACCCAACGATACTGTAAAGGGTGTTGATATAGCAATATTGGACACTGGGATACAGATGGATAACCCATATTTCGCTGATAGGATAATAGCAGCCAAAGATTTCACGGATGATGGAACTCCTAATGATCTTAATGGTCACGGAACTTTCGTAACTGGAATAATAGCTAGCAACGATACTAAATACAAGGGAATAGCTGCTGGAGCTAACTTAATTAACGCGAAATGCCTCAATAAGGATGGAGAGGGATCAGAAACATGGATTTATGCCGCTGTTGAATGGGCTCTCACTGGAACTGACGATAGCCCAGAGATCATTAATACAAGCTTTGGCACTAACCAATTAGATCCAGATGGTGAATCAGAATTCACAAAAAATATCGATAGATATATTGATCTTTACGATGTTGCTTGGGTTACAGCTGCTGGTAATGAGGATTCTAATACTGGACTTCAATTGAATGTTCCTGGTGATTTTTATAACGGTTTAACCATTGGCGCTATTAATGATCAAGGTACTGTTACTAGGGATGATGATGATTGGGCTTCATTTAGCTGTATTGGTCCCACAAGTGATGGTAGAGTAAAGCCAGATATCGTTGCTCCTGGCCAATCAATAACCTCAACTACCAATAAGGGATATTTTGGTGTTGGTTCTGGTACTAGTTTCTCTACTCCTATGGTTGCTGGGAGCTTAGCTCTCGTAGCTCCATTACTCATTATGCGATTCGGTGAGAAATGGTATCTTGCCGCGAAAGCATTACTGATTAACTCAGCTGATGACTGGAGATCTGTTGGGCCAGATGCTTACACTGGATGGGGTTACATTAATTTACTGAATGCTTGGAACTCGATTGATTATGTATTGCTGGAGGAGATTATGTCTGGTGAAACAATACCAATTAGCGTTTTCGCTGAGAACGATTCCTTACTGAAACTTACTTTTACGTGGAACAGGCATTTTGATCCATCGAGCGGTAATCCCTATACATTGACTTCACTCAATATCACGCTTACTGACGCTAGTAACAGGAAGTTAAGTTATGACGAGTATGATAGTAAGAATGTTATTCAGATTAATTATGAGCCAGAGGAAACTGGTTACTATTACATTTATGTTAAAGTGAAAAGCATTGATCCCTCCCTCAACCATGAGTTATTTTCCGTAGCTTCTAATGAACCAATCTACCTCGGCTTGGTCTCATCAAACCTGAGCATAAAGCTGGAGAATCCCAGGAACATGTATGATTCAGAGATACTAGATCTTAAAGTGAGCCTCAGGAATAATGGGGATCAAACAATAAACAATATTAATGTTAATGTAACTCTCACAAATGGATTAACTCTGCTGAATCAGAGTCAACCGATTAGCGTTAAATCTCTAGGGCCTGGAGAGGAGAAAGTAATTGATATTTTCCTGAAACCCGTGAACATAGGTTTGCAATCCATTAAAGTGATTGCGTATTACGAGAGCGAGAATAAACTCATTATGAATCTAAATTACACGAGAGTACTAGTTATTGATGATGATACATCCAAACCAACTATCTCGCAGGTAACTATCTCTGGTAATCCAATAGTTTTTAGAGCGTTAAGGATAACTGTTGAGGCCTCTGATGAGAGCGGGATCTCTGATGTAATAGTATACTATAAAGCTGGTGATCAAGCAGTCTCTGAAACGAATTATGACGGTTTAATTCACTTGCATAAGGATTCTCAAGGAAAGTTCGTGGGAGATATACAGATACCACTTAACTGGATTGGAAAAACAATTTACTTCAAAGCTAAGGTTATTGATGGAGATAACGATAGACCTAATGACACTGAGTACTCATGGTCGAGCACATTATCCGTAAAGATACCGCTTGAAATAAACGTAGTAATCCTATTGATACCAGTTATATTCGCGCTCATACTGATAATCGCTGTAAAGAAGAGGAAATAATATGCCACGCGAATACCCCGAATACCCCATCGTCGGGATATCTGGAGTAGCCATTAGGAATAAGAAAATCCTGCTAGTTAAACGTAAAGGTGAACCTGGTAGAGGTCTATGGAGTTTACCTGGTGGTGCTGTTGAAGTTGGAGAGAGACTGGTAGATGCTCTTAAGAGGGAGATGAGAGAGGAGACAGGTCTTGATTGCGAGGTTAGGGATCTAGTTAATATAGCTGAAGTAATAATTAGGGATGATGAGAATAGGGTTAAGTATCATTACATCCTACTAGATTACTTAGTTGATGTAACTAGTAATGAGCTGAAACCAAGCTCTGATGCTTCCGATGCAGGATGGTTCAGTTATGAAGAAGCTAAAAAACTTAAGTTGACTCCACCCACAGCTAAATTGCTCGAGAAATTAAGGAAATTGAAATTGCTTTGAGAACTAGATAGGTCAAAAATGAACTATGGAGGAGTAATCCCTATTCACACACTTTTTTGTGTTTTCCTTATTTTAAATTTCATTTCTTTATAATGCTCTGCGCAATGCTTGCAACAGAAGTGCAATTCTTTACCATCAATAACCTCTACATAACCATCACCAATAATTTTTACTCCGCAACCAGCACAGACATTAACTTTAGGAGCTATCGCTATCTCAATCAGATTAGAGAACCTCTCAAGAAGCATTTCAACTGCTTCTCTTCCCTCACTAGTTAATTCATAAACTTTCTTATCTCGCTCTAAAACCTTCACAACTCTCGTTAAACCTTGTTTATAAAGCTTGTGAAGAAATGGATAAACTTGCTCTGGATTAACCTTAAATGGCAGAATCTCACTCAAGGTTTTAATTATCTCGTATCCATGCTTTGGACCCTCATAGAGAAGCATGAGGATGAAGAGTTTCGTTACCGTATTTATCTTGAGTTTAGAGAAATCCAACTTACTCATCTTAATCACCAACTTCTGATAATTAAATTAAATCCGTTAACTTTATATACTTTTCCATATATATAATTTTTTTGATATATTAGAAATTTGTAATAATGGTGAAAAAGAATGATAGACTTTTTAATGTCTCTAATAGCGTTCTTCATGCTTCATGAAGAACCAATAAATGGCACAAGCGAATACCATATGTGCTTCCCAGGTTATGGAGCTTGGGGAATGACTGGAGTATGGTTATTCTGGACAGTGCTCATACTTGTTGCGGCGGTATTGGTTATATTAGTAGCATTATTGGCTGCTAGAAGATAATCTCTCATTAATCAATTTCTTATTTATTTCTCGTAAAAAATAAGTTAAAGGAGATCATTCTATGATCTTAATGGCTCTAGGTAGATATTCTCTCTTTTAATTCCTTTGTTGGCTCTATAACGAAGAGAATAAACAGTATTGTTGTGAAGATACCTATGGCTGTGCTAAGCCAGAAGGATATAGCTACGCCAGGCACTATATATCCTAGGATATTGAAGGTCCATTTAGCTGATATCTCGTAGAGATAACCACCGACTGGAGCTGATGCAGCACCAACATTAAATAGTGATTGCACCGTACCAAATACTCTTCCTCTTAATTTCCTGGGTACTAGATCTGCTTGAAGAGCTCTGTATGCGGGGGACATTATGTTAAATGCTGCTGCTCTAGTGGAGTAAAGTATAACTAGATCTTCGTATCTCTTGGTGAAAGGCATTAAGAATGTTACTGTTCTTGTCATTATTTGAGCTATGATAACTATTTTCTTTCTACCGATTATATCTGATAAGTGTCCCGCTGGGTAATTAACTAGGAATCCTACGAAACCAGCTATTGTTGATAAATACCCTATCGCAGCTGGATCTGATGTAATGTATTGAATCACGAATACTGTCGTTATCGGTGCTACTAACCCCATGGCTACGCCATTCGCTAAACCCATAATATATATAACTTTAATTGATTTGGATATCTCTGGAGGCAACTCTATTATATCTTCGTAGCCAGTACTAACACCATTTCTGAGAGCTTCTCTGAAACCCATTTTTCTAGAACTAGTGACTGTCTCTATAGTGAAGAAATTGAGGATGAATCCTATTAGGGATAATAGTGCTAGAATATAGAACGGGAAAACTAGACTGAACGGTAAGCCGAAATGAAAAACAATGACAGCCATTTTATATAAGTATGCTCCAAAAGTAGGCCCAATGAAAAAACTGATGTTTGACGCTGTCATGTACCAACCCATGTACCTGCCTCTCTCAGACCATGGAACTGAATCTGTTAGCATTGCTTCAGCAACAGGCCACACCATGGCTGATGCCGCTCCCTGTACTGCTCGCACAAATAATAATTCTATCCAGTTCGTTGCTAGCGCGTATCCAAGTGATATCACTGTGTAAATAGCTAGTCCCACCGATATTATCTTTTTTCTTCCTGTCTTATCGCTAAGGTTACCGAAGAACGCTGCTAGTAGCGCTCTAGTTATCATGAATGCTGCCATGAGAACAGTCATTTGAAGGGCTATTACGCTTGCTTCAGGTATTTTACCTAGGTTTTCTGGTAGGTCCGTTAATTTGCCTTCATAGCTCAATAATAGGAAGGGTAATAATGGCATTACTGCGCCGAACCCTAGGTTAACAAAAAATGCTAGAATACTTATTATGAAGACATTCCTTATCAACTTCACTTACTTGTCCTCCTTCTCTTCTTTCTTACTTTCTTTTGATTTCTCTAGAGTATCAATCACTTTTAAGAGATTATCAACGATTTGCATAAATTTCTTCGATATATCTTCCTCTGTATTTGTTATGAATGGTTTCCCCTCGTCTGTTAAATTAACTATTCTTGGATCAAGAGGTAATGCTCCTAAGAAAGGTACGTTAAGTTCTCTTGCAGCTTCTTCGCCACCACCTTTACCAAAGATATATGTTATTTTACCGCAGTGAGGGCAGCGGAAACCCCTCATGTTCTCTATTATTCCTAGAACAGGAACACCAACTAATCGCGCCATTTTTACAGCTTTTTTAGCGTCATGAATAGCTATTTTTTGCGGCGTAACCACGATTACTACGCCTGTTAGATTAGGTATGCTTTGCATTACTGTGAGCGCTTCATCTCCTGTCCCAGGAGGTAAATCAATTATGAGGTAATCTAGTTCACCCCACGCTACGTCTGATAAGAATTGTTGAATTGCTTTAGTAACTAATGGTCCTCTCCATACTACAGGTGTATCTTCCTCCTCTAGCAAGAATTGTATTGACATTGCTCTTACTCCTAGATGTGATTTGAAAGGTATTACCGATCCATTCACAACCATTGGGAATTTTTCTTTAATTCCAAGTGCTATCGGTATATCTGGTCCATATATATCTGCATCCAGTAATCCTACGGTATAATTCTTCATTGCTAGTGAGAAAGCTAGATTCGCTGAAACAGTTGTTTTTCCAACTCCGCCTTTACCAGACATAACAGCGATTTTGTATTTCACTTTCTTCATTTTCTCATCTATCTTCCTATATAGCTCCTGTAGCATTGGGGGTACAGGAGGTCTCTTTGGTTTAGACACTTTGAATTCCTCCCTAAACAGTGTTTTATACGTAATTGAAATGGAATATTACAAATTATTTAAAAATATTAACCTCTAATATTATAGAGCTTTATAGCTATTAGATAGCCTCTTTCTCGCTTTAGATCTGGTTTATTGTTGCATCTTTAAACGGAATTGTCTATATGTAATTGATGATGCATAACTTATGAGGAAGCTTTAAGTAAGCTTTGAAGCATATAATGATATTTGGTTGGTTCATTTTTTAGCTGAATCAATTTTATTCCTCTCATTTTTACTCTCAACTATTCTTTTCAAGAGGTGCAATGATTATGATAAGTGAAGCGGTGATACTTGCTGGTGGTAAGAGTAGTAGGTTGATTAAGTATACTGGTGGTAAACCTAAATGGAGCTTGAGTATTAGAGGTAAACCGATGATATATTACCCTATCTCAGCTCTAAGGAGTGTTGGAGTTAATAGGTTTATTATTATTGTGGCTAAAAAATGGTTTAGAGAGATGAGTAAGCTTCTCAGAAGAATGAATATTGATTATGAGTTAGTGCCAAACAATTATGTTGAAAGAGAAAATGGATTCAGTTTCCTTCTCAGTAAGGATTATGTCACAGATAATTATTTCTACTTGAGTATGAGTGACCATATTTATTCAGCTAAATTACTGCACGTTCTCCAGAACAAGAAGTATTCTAGATCTCACCTAGTGATATGTGGTGATAGGGAACCTTTATTTATCGATGTTTCTGAGGCTACAAAGATCTTGTCTGATAGAAGGGAAAACATTATAGCTATTGGAAAAAATGTGAGGCCATTTACCCATGTAGATACTGGGGTTTTTCTGATAAGTAAGAGAATATTTCATGTAGCGGAGAAACTAGCTTCAAGTAGATATAGCTTCACTATGTCTGATATCGTGAATAAATCTGTTAAGTATCATTATTACGTTAAGGTTGCAACTATATATCGTGGCTACTGGACAGAGATAGATACTATCAGTGATCTTACAGGAGTAAAGCGGGGAAAGAGGAGGGCTGTTCTTGATGCCGCTATACGCAGTATTAGATATGAAGAGTATATAAGAGAGATCTCTGAAAGGGAATTAGTTCATAGAGATGGACTTGTTTCATAAAATATCAGATCGTGGAGCTTTCCTCATCCTTTAATATTAGTCAGGGCTCGATCTTTTCATCACAATGATATATCACATAATCATTAATTTTATTTAGATAAAGTTTCTAAATACACTTAAACTGTTTCATTCTTAATAGTGCTCTTTTGGATGATTGAAATGAATTTACTAGATTCTTATTTCTCGATAATTAGAGAAAAAATGCTTGCAATTATTAATGAGGAAAAAGAGAGCTTGGATAAGGCTAGTGAAGTAATGGCTAGCGCTATAATGAATGATAAATTAATACATGTTTTCGGCACTGGTCACTCAATGCTTATTGCGGAGGAAATGTTTCTTAGAGCAGGTGGATTAGTTCCAGTTAACGCCATCTTAGATAAAAGATTCTCTATTCACTCGGGAATTGTCTCTACGTTGAACGAGAGGAAAGAGGGATTAGCGGAGAAGATCATTAAGAAATATGGAGTCTCCAAGGATGATGTATTGATCATTGTGTCTGTCTCAGGTATTAATGCTGCTCCCGTAGAAGCAGCTATGGTTGGTAGGGAGTTAGGAGCTAAGACTATAGGGATTACTTCAGTGAAGGCTTCTAGAGTTCTTAAACCGAGGAATAGGTATGGTAAGCATTTGTACGAGGTTACTGATATAGTTATTGATATGAAGATCCCGGCGGGTGACGCAGTTATTCAGCTTGATGATTTAGAGCAAAAGATTGCACCAATCTCAACTATTCTAGGTGCATTTATAGTTAATTCACTCGTTATCTTAACTTCAAGCAAGTTATTAGAACGAGGTGTTAAGCCACCTGTATGGTTAAGCAGTAACTTACCTAACAGCGATAAAGTAAACATGAAGTATATGGATAAGTACCTAGGCAGGATAGCTCACCTAGGAGTTGAATCATTGATTCAATCAATGCGATCAATAGAGAAGAAAGAGGAAGCTAAGAGCACTAAGTTGAAGTCAATTATTATTTATGGAGACATTATTACACCGTTCAATAAATTGATGGATGGAGCAATCCTAGTTCGTGACGGTAAGATAATTGATGTTGGGTATAAGGGAGATATAAAGGATGGTAACGCTGAGATACTAGATTTTAGCGGCCACCTCATTGTACCTGGATTCATAGATATACATGTCCATGGATGTGAAGGTTCAAACGCATTCGATGGCTCTATTGAATCGCTAAAAGATATGGCTATCAAATTAGCTAAGCATGGAGTAACCTCATTCCTCCCAACCGCTGCTACATTACCAGAAGAACAATTAATCAAAATAGCTAGCAACGTAGCTAAATTAATGAAAAGTAGTTATGATGGAGCAGAGATATTAGGTCTGAATATCGAGGGGCCTTTCGTAAGCCCAGAGAAGAAGGGAGCAATGATCATAGGTTTCATGAGAAAACCAAGCATAGAAGAAGTGGAAAGAATTTACAGCGCTAGCGAAGGCAAGTTAAGAATCATGACCATTGCTCCTGAATTAGAGGGAGCTATGGAAGTAATAAAATGGTTATCGTCCCACTCAGTTATACCATCGCTGGGTCACACTAATGCTAAGTATGAAGTAGCTATCAAAGCCTATGATTCTGGAGCAATGATGGCATCTCACTTATTTAACGCCATGAGGCAGATCCATCATAGGGATCCCGGTGTCGTGGTTGCTGCTCTTGATAGAGATGATGTTTACGTGGAGTTGATTGCTGACGGTATCCATGTTGACCCAAGTGTAATAGATCTAGTGATTCGCTCTAAGGGATTCGAGAAAGTAGTTATTGTTTCTGACGCCACACCTCTAGCTGGTTTACCAGACGGCGAATACACTTTCCCAGGGTTCCCAAAGATAACTATAAAGGATAGGAGAGCTTATCTTTCCGATGGTACTCTAGCCGGTAGCACACTTACATTAGATACGGCTTTAAGAAATCTCTTAAATTGGGGTGTGCCATTAGAGAAAGCGCTCTTAATGCTGTCGACGAATCAAGCTAGATTACTGGGTGTTAGAAAAGGGATCATCAAGCCTGGTTATGATAGTGATCTAGTAATATTGAACAAGAATATGGATGTCGTAGCTGTATTGATTGGTGATAGGTTCATTGATTTAAGGAAAGTGAAATAGCTAGCGGAATCATACATCACTGAGGGAATTCGAGAATATGTACCATTTCATTATAGTGAAGATCTAGCGATTACTGCTTAAAGGAAAATCCTAAAGTTTTTTATCCATAACTTCCACTCACTATTAAGAGTTCACTTATTCAGTTATCTCCTTGAATTGCTTTGTTCGGTGATAGGAATGGAGTTTAGGATGAGTGCGAATAGGTGGCTTTTTCGTAGCTGGTGAATTATGGATACGAGTGATTGATGGAGAAATCGAGTTATTTGGGGCTAGATATGGTCAAGGCAGTGAGATCCATGTTCCTCCGCATAGAGCTGCACCAATCACATCGCTCCGAGATACTACGATAGGAGTTAAATTTGGTGAAGATAGTTTTATAGCTGAGAGCGATAAGAGGCTTATTCCGGAGGATTGGGAAGAGTTATATAGCTATGTGAAGGGCAAGGGGAATGGATATACTATAATGGCTATAGGGAATGTTGATACTGGAAAAACAGGCTTAATAACGTATCTAGCTAACAAGCTTTTTTCAGATGGGAAGAAAGTTGGTATTGTTGATGCAGATACTGGTCAAAGCGATATTGGGCCTCCTACTACGATAGGGCTTGGGACTCTTGAGAAACCGATAATTCACTTATCGGAAGCTAAACTTATTGATGCTTTCTTTGTTGGTAATGTTACTCCCGCAGGAGTCTTAGATAGATCAATTACCGGTACATATCGAATGGTCAAGGAGGGGAAAAGGCAGGGCTATGATATCATTCTAGTAGATACAACAGGATGGGTTAGTGATCGGTGGGGAAGAGAATTAAAGACAATGAAGTACTTGACTATAGATCCTGATTTAGTTGTCTTTATAGAGAAGTTCGAGGATGAGTTATTCCATTTAAAGCGAACCATATCTGGGTTAGGAGCAAATATATTTGAGGTATCATCACCCCCCAGGTTAGGTATAAGATCTCGTGAGGAACGTAGGAATATTAGATTTAGCCTGTTTCAAAAAGAGTTTGAGAACGCTAAGGAAATCGCCATTGAACTTGATTCTATTGGAATAAATTATGGTTTCCTTGGAACGGGGAGAGAGCCTTCAGAAGAAACTAAAGAGGTTTTAATGCATGTACTAGGTCAAAATCTACCTTACGTTGAGGAGAGTGAGGACGCTTTACTGCTCTTAACGGAAACTAAGTTATCATCATCAATAATTAATTCCCTTAAGCTTCTCTTAGGTAAGCGAGAAGTAGTTAATATTACTATGGAGGATATTAGGCATTTGCTAGTCTGTCTTACAGATAAGCAGGGTCACTATCTAGGACTCGGCATAATAATCGGCTTTGATCAAGCATCAGGAAATCTATTCGTACTTACTAACGCGAGGGAAGAACAGATAAGTAATATTCAGTTTGGTCACATAAAAGTTAGTCCTAGTGGAGTTGAGGAAGGGAAATTCTCTCCATGGATGATCTAATCACTCACAAACTTTATTTTCTCAGGTAAATCTATTTTATCTTGAATACCGAAGCTTCCAATCGAGTAATAATTACTCACGGGAGACGTTCTCAGGAATAGCAATTGAGCTATAAACATGCCTTTCTTTAGTTTAACTGGAACAGCATTCCTATTACTTATCTCTAGAACAATATACCCTTTATGACCCGGATGCAGTATGTGGGCTGCTTCTACCTCAAGCCCTATCCTAGCTAAACTGGATTTTCCAGATATTATCACGAGCAAGTCATTTGGTAGCTCGATCCACTCATCGCTTCTAGCCAAAACGAATTGATGTGGTTGTAGGAATATCTCATTTGCATACAATCTATTAGCTCTAAGATTTAGTTTTTCTGGATCAATGATTGGTGTGTAGTGTGGCTCAACAAAAACGAATTCAGCTGCTAAGCTTATATCGTAAGTAACTTCCCCTAAAGCGTTTTTATGGAAAGGCCTTATCACTAGATCCTTATTTAACCGCTCCATTATCTCTTTATGCGATAAAACGGGAATCATTTTCAGAGATCTCCGCTTAATTAGTGAACTGCGGTATTAGTGAATTTTCAATTTTTAATATTTAATATTTTTCAATTTTCGCTATACATGACTTACTGTCGAGGAGCAAACGCAAATCCATGTCTCTAGCTATCTCCAACAGCATTGAGATCAATAATTCACGATAAATAGGGTACTTATTGATTAAGTCTATGAAATAGATTCTAATACCGCTCAAACACTTATCAATTACCTCATGTTTAAAACGCTTCAATTTCTCATTATTGTTAAGAAACCTGTTTGCTCGAGATGCATTAATTAGGTAAATGGATGCGTGAAGCAGGAACATTACCTCTATTAGAAAGAGACCTAGGATAGCTTCAATGTGGTAAATTAGATTACTCTCACTTGATCCTCTTAGTAAGAGTCTTGTAGAAATGAGGAATCTGGATAATATCTCGATAAGGAGAATCATCATGAAGCCATTAATAGTTAATCCTTTGAATTCAGGATTCATTACTAGTGAAACAAGAATTAGCGCAATAACAATAATTAGGTTCAGGAAGAAAAGTATCTCAGACGCAATCAACATAATGTTAGCTTTTTCTCTAGGGAATAGATCTCTAAAACATCTAGTTGATAGAACCTTTAAAAATTGATTAATGAGTAAGATACCTAGAAACACAATCATAATAAGAGAGTTTAATAAGCTAATACCGCGGTAGATAGAGTCAAACAAAAAACTATAGATAATGCTTGTTGGAGATAATATCAGTGAGTAGATTAATAGTGATTTACTCTTATCTATGAAGTATTCGTTTAGCAATGGAGGGGGAAGATTATATAGGGGATCCACAGAATCACCAATAACACTAGTGAATAATATATTTTTAAAAGGTTGTTGCATGATGGCTAGAGCGCTGGTTCTATCGGATCTACACGATAATCTAGAAGCTTTCAAAGCAATAATCAAAAACATTGTTGACTACGACTTATTGATTCTAAGCGGTGATATATGCGAGTTTAAATGCAGTGAATTTGCAGTTTGGTTCAAGATGCTTAAAGTACCAATAATTATAGTTCATGGAAATCATGACTGTGTTCCATGTTTCGAGGTTTTAAGCAATAAGGTTGATACAGTATACTTCCTAAGAAATAATGTGATGAAATTAAGAATTAATAATGAGGAACTAGTTATTGGGGGGCTGGGCGGAGTATTCTCCGAGAAGAAGAGCGATATGCATCACTTTAATCCTGACGATATCTTGAAGATAGCTAACAAGATGCTTAGAGAGGACACTAAGCTAGATATACTTATTACTCATGAATGCGCGAGAAATTGCTCTGATATAATACCGCACACTAGAAAGAGGGGAGGTAAAACAGAGCTTTATATCCTCCACATAATTGGGAGACCGAGGATACATATTTGCGGTCATATGCATACTCCTTGGATAGAGAGACGAGATGGAATTCTCTGCGTGAATCCAGGTTACGGGTTTATTGGGCTTGGGGCGATCCTGGATCTAGATAAACTTCGAGCAGAAATATTTCAGGTAAAGCTCAAAATTAACCTCTTGGATGAGCATAAAGTTATTTACACGTATAATTGGATTAGAAACGTTAAGAGAAGCTACTTCCGCATATTAAGGAATGAATCAATTAAATTAAGGTCCTCACTATGATTAAGAGAGCTTTCAAGCTTAGGAACAGATTAGAGTTCAATAAGATTGATGTAAATTTAATGCAGAGAGCAATCATAGATCTAGGCGCATTCATAGTTCTAGATAAAGATACACTCGCTGTACAGATAGTTACGCATATATCTGGCAGGAAAGAATACTTAGTGCTGATCCCTGGGGCAACCTCATTCATAATAATAAATATTAGTGAAAGAAGTAAAGAGGTGTTGCTGAAAGCTCTTGAGAAAGTTAGCAAGTGGCTTAAGTTAAACAAGAAGAATATGAGAGAGATAAAAGCGCTAATCGACCTATACTTATTCATAGATACATTCGATAAAGGAATCATTAAAAATGAAGTAAAGAAACTAATAGAGGAGAACATTGATCATATAAAGCGACTAGACCCTCGCATTCTCAAGAACCTACTCGGTAGCATAGCAGAAGCCGCAGTAAATGTCGCCATTGAGGATATAGCGAGCAGTGTAGAGTTTCCTCAGAGATCTCTCCAATACTTTAATCTAAAGGAATTAAAAGAGATATTTAAGCATGAGATCATGGTGACTGAAGCGAAGTCCTATGCATTAAGGCTTCTGAAAAACAATCTGAGAGAACTAATCGAATCCTAGATCTCTATTTCTTAATAAAACTAATCTATGCACACAGTCATATAGTGATTTTAACAAAAAAATTTTAATATTAACTTTCACTATAGTATTTTTTATTAAGTAAATATTATTGAAATTAAGCTAACACACGAGAGGAATTTAATGAGTCAAAACGCGAGAAATAATGTTAAGCTTGAAGTTATAATTAAGTATCTGAGAAAAAAGATCCCTAGGTTAGATGATGTTGTTTTCGACTTAGGATTCTTCACATTTGATGAATTAGTGAGGTATGCTCTCGGAGATAAGGAGGTAGCGAATTATAGCGATGCTGAGAAAATTGTGTTAATTTTCATACTTAGAAGTCTCGGTTATGAACCATTAAGTGATAATATACAAGATATGAGAAATCAGATCAAATCTATCTATGAGAAAAGAGATTTCTTGATAGGAATTCTTAAGAAAAATAAGTTGAAAACCAGCACTAACTCGTTAGTCTAGAGCTTAAATTTAAACAACGATTTCTTCTCCTTCTCCTCAATAGCCTTCTCCTTGGTTTTAAGCTTCTCGAAATCAATTTTCACAGCCTTTAATGCTTTCTTCTTAGCGTACCAACCACCTGTAACATGCTCAAAAGCACTCATTGCTGCAACTATCGCCTCACCCACAGCTACACCAATCTGCATAACGCCTCCTGTAACATCACCTGCGGCGTAAACACCTTTTATGTTTGTTTCCTGCTTCCTATTCACTATAATGTATCCCTTCTCATCCACTAGCACCCCTGCTTTAGCAGCTAGTTGACTATTCGGCGCATAACCTATTGCTACGAATACTCCATCAACATCAATCTCGAAAACTTCATCCTTCTTTAAATCTCTTAATACTAGTTTTCTAACAACTGTATCCCCCTTAATAGCTTCCACAATAGTGTTCCATAAAGGCACCACGTTTGGTGAATCCAGTAATCTCTGTTTAAGCGCAACTTCAGCCCTTAAATCATCTCTACGATGAACAATATATAGCTTTCTAACCAATTGAGTTAAATGCAACGCCTCTGAAACAGCGGTATTTCCCCCACCCACAACAGCCACTGTTTTACCTTTAAAGAATGCACCATCACAAACAGCACAGTAACTTACTCCCTTCCCAGCGAACTCTTTTTCACCAGGAACATTAAGCTTCCTTCTCGATGCCCCCGTAGTTATTATAACTGCATCTGCCTCGTAAGTATTCTTATCTGTATAAACCTTCTTCACTTCACCTTTCAACTCAAGATCAATAACAGTCTCTGGAACCTTAATCTGAACTCCCATTGTCTCCGCATGCTCTATAAACCTCTTAGTTAATTCTGGACCAGGTATACTAACAAAACCAGGGTAATTCTCAATAAAAGGTGAAATAGCTACCTGGCCACCCAGGGTAGCTTTCTCAATTAATATAGTATCTAACCCGAGACGGGATGTATAGATTCCTGCAGTTAAACCCGCTGGCCCCCCACCAATGATCACTACATGAGTCCTAACAGTCATTTATTCACTCACCAGACACAGCCTTAGTAACCGCTTCAATTAACTGTTTCTCGCGAGGCAAACCAACAACAAATACTTGACCACTATAAGGCTCCTCGATAGATAGCACTATGGTTGGTACAGCTGTTACGTTCCACTTATCGGCTATTTCAGGAAATTCGTAAGCTTCTACGCAATCACTAACAACTTTTCCTTCCGAAGCAATAGCGATTCTATTAGCCATGAGAACTGCGTGTGGGCAGTATGGACAGCTAGGTGTCACAATAGTCTCTATCCTCACTTTCTTGTTCAGGTTCTTTAATTTATCAGCGTGATCCTCTAAGCCATGCTTCTTGTTGGATGCTAGTACAATAGTTTCTAGGAACGCCCATCCCTCTTCTCCGAGGGGCGATCCAGTATACTGTATCTCCTCGTTCTCACCTATTAGTATTACGGGACCCTTATCCAGCTTCAACTTATTCTTATATTCTTCATTAATCTCCTCTATAGTTAACTGGATTTTCCCATTTGATAAATCTGCTAGTATCCTAAGTAAATCCTCCATTAAGTGACAGTACTCGCAACCGTCACTAACTAGTAACTTAATGGGTACTGTGCCAATCATTTCCTTCTCAAATTTCTCACGAATGAAGGCTTTATCCTCTTCACTAAGGATTTCGTGCTCATGTTCATGCTCATGCGACATAATTAATCACCTAGAGACGCAAAATAATTTTTTAATTAAATACGCTATTTAATACCTTAATTAGATTTGTAAAGAAAAGGAAGATTTTGGTATATAAAATTACCTATTCTCTTACATTTTGTAATCTTACATTCCTATAATATGCTTTACCCCGAGTCTTATAGAATATGATTGGTGAAATCAAAGCATAGGATGCAGATAGATAGAAGAGAAGAGAGGCTGTTAAAACACCTAAAGCATCAAGCTCAACAAAGATCCTGGATAAGATTTCAGGAGAGATCACAGCGAGCAATAAGTATAATACGAAACCAATAACCAGAGAGATAATTATACTGCTACGCCCATAACCAATCTTCACACTAGGGTAAATAATAGAACTAATCATTAAGAAACCTATGAGAAAGTACAGCCACCCAGTTATCTCAACTGGAAAATAAATTACCGCTGAAGAAGCAAATATGGCTGCAGCGGGAATAGGTAATCCCTCAAAAAACTCCTTTGTTCCATACAGATTGAATCTCGCGAGTCTTAAAGCACCACAAGCAATAAAGAACGCTGCGGGAATTAAGTAAAGAGGATTAAGTAGAGCTTGCTTCACGATTAATAGCGCTGGACTAGCTCCAAAAGAAACCACATCAGCCAGCGAATCTAGCTCCCTCCCAATACTTGATTCCTTACCAAGCTTTCTCGCAACTAAACCATCAAGTACATCGAAAACCGCAGCTATAAGAATAAGTAGGTAAGCGGTAGGTAAATGCCCAAGCATAGCGAAGAACATGGATACTAAACCTGATACCAGGTTCAGCAACGTCACTAAATTAGGAACCGTAACTAATTGCTCAGAGTGAACAGCCATCCATTAAACCTCTAATCTCAATCAAATAAATGCGTGGAAATAGAACTTTTAAACAATTATGAAAAAACATATTTAATAGTATCTAAAATCAGTAAGCGAAGGGATTGATAGGCATGAATGATGAGGATAACGTAGCTCTAATAATTCACAGGGAATATGCAGAGAAAATATTAAACGGAGAGAAAAAATGGGAGCTAAGAAAACGGCCAACAAAGAAAAGAGGGAAAATCTACATAATGTCTAAAGGGAAAGTGCTGGGATCAGTAGAGATAATTGATGTAAAAGGACCGTTCACAGTAAAGGAACTAGAAAAACACTATGATAAACACAGAGCAAGCAGGGAAGACATGGAGAAAATAAGCCAAGGAAAAAAACTGTACGCATTAGTGCTAAGAAACCCTAGAAAGCTTAGAAAAGAAGTCAAACTAAAGTATAAGAGAGGAGCCAGAGTATGGAGAAAACTCTCAAGAGAAGAAATCAGGGAAATAAGAAAATATGAAACCGAACAATAAATCAACAATAATTAAAAGGCATTCTCAAAAGATAACTAAGGATATTTCGGGAATATTGCAAAGATTTTTATGTAATACATAGGTAATAGTAGACAAATCAGACAATTTGACGACCGGTGTTTCTTTAATGAGTGAAGCAACAGCTATGGTTGATTTAAGAGAGTTAGATAATTTGATCGAGGACTTTGTTTCTATTAATTATAATACTGAGGTGGCTAGAGCTAATGTGAAGTATTACTTGGTTTGGCTTAAGAGGTATCTGCTTCATGTTGGGAAGAATTTTGATGAGATTACTCATCAGGACATAATTCGTTTTAGGAGGTGGATTGGTCAGCAGGTTGGTAGGAATAATAGGCCTTTGTCAGCTAAAACTATTAGGCAGTTGATGAGTTTTATTAAATCGTTCTATGATTTCCTGGAGAGTTTGGGTTATGAGAATCCATTTAAGGACATTCCTCCTATAATGAGGAAGAAGCTTAATCCTCGGGTTAAATCAGAGAAGGTTCCTAGGGAGTTTAGTGATGAGGAATTAGAGATGATTTTTGATTACTTGCAGAAGAGGAATAAGGATGTGTTATTAGCTTGCTTAATATCTTTCTCTACTGGGGCTAGATTAAATGAGGTATTGAATCTTAGAGCTGAGGATGTTGTTGAGAGGGATGGGAAGCTTTTGATTGTTATTAGGGCTGGTAAGGGCTTGAGAGAAAGGGTCTCGATTGTTGGTGTGCCTGCTAGGAATGGTAATGGTAAGGTTTTCAGTGAGACTTTGCAGAGATTGAATAAGTTAGCTAGGGAGATGATTTTGGAGAGAGTGAGGAGCGTTAAGAAAGGGTACTTGTTTGGGGATGAGGTTAGGAGGAAGCGTGTTAGGAAGAATATTCAGCAGACTCTATATAGATTGAGCAAGAAATTAGGGATCGAGGTTCACTTCCATAACTTTAGGAGTAATTGGGGTGCGAAAGCTTTGTTTGCTGGTGTTCCATTAGAGTACGTTAGTCATCAGCTTGGGCATAAGTACACTTCTACTACAGAGAAGTATTATGCGCGGGTGAAGGATGAGTACGTTATAGATTATATCCATGATTTAACGTAAGCTTCTTGTTCATTTATAATTTATATAGCGAAATCAATGAATAATTTTTTCGATTAAGTGATTTTCCTGAGCATATAGATGGTTGGTGGTTAAAATTATTAAGGGGATCGTTGTCTTTGATTCTAGTGGAATAACTCTCTGCCAGATATTTAGGGATAATACAAAGACCGTTACACCATTATTCGCTGCTATGCTGGGTATATCCAATGAGATAAAGCTTGGATCCGCAATGCATGTTAAATTTGAGAAAGCTTATGTCACGTTGTTTTCTGGTATTAGGAACCCTACGTTGCACTTAGCTATTTTTTCTGATGCGCCCTCAAGTAGAATATTGCTGTTTGGATCCTTTCTAATAGATTTAATTGATAAAGAGATTGATTTGAAGTCAGGGATAATAGTGGATGCTTTACGGAAGAAAGTTGTAGAGTTAACAGAGAGTAATTTCGCTCGTTGGAAAGAGTTACCGTCTGGAATACTTGTTGAGGAATTTCTAGAAACACTGCATCAGTT
>JALWRR010000024.1 GCA_026993975.1 Promethearchaeati archaeon
CAAATACACCTCAAACTCAGGAAAACTAAAAAGAAATTAAGGAAAAACAATAATATAAGATTATTCTCGAAAGCTCTACTTCATGACTACTAGCTCAAAGCCAAAATAGCTATTATAACGCAAAGAAAAAATTTATATTTGATTCTATGTGATATTTTAGCGATTATATTTCGTAATTATTTATAATGGTGAGAAATATAGAAGTTTCTCGTCTCTCTGAGAAACAAAAACTTACGATTTTAATTCTAACGATCTTGATGATTACGACATTAATTTCGGTACGGCCTATTTTATCTGACTCATGTAGCGTAAGAATCCAGCTTAAAAATGAGACAGGTGAACCAATTCGCGGTGCAATCGTAACTATTTGGATGTGGTATACTGGTGATGAATCGAAGGTAATTAAAGTGATGAAAAGTGATGAAAAAGGCTTAGTGGAATTTCAAGTTAGTTGGAAGAATCTACTTGGTTCATGGATCGAAAGAGCTAAGAGGGGCTTAAGAGAGAAGATAGGGTTAATCATTGATATCTATGATCCCCAGAAAGAAGCTGTAGCCACGAGAACAATCATGATCAATATCGCTGAGAAAAATCCGGGAGTAATAGGTAGTACCTTAGTTATTCATAATATGACTAAGGTATCAGCTCATGTGAATGGAATTAAGAATCCCGATCGTGGAATGAATCTCGCTGCGTATACCCCTATTGTTGAAAAAGCGTACGAACATAGAGGCAGAGCAAATTTAGCGCACGTAAAGACAGACGCTAATACCCAAGCTAAGCTCGATTATATGATCGCAAAAGGTGATAAAACCAGAGCTAGATTAGTTATAGGATACACTTACAGTGATTACACGACGATTAGTGATACGATATACTCTTGTGAGCATTCAGAGAGTGTCGGTAAAACTGTTAATGTGAATTTTTCAAGTAATGGTTGGATATCGATGATTATGACAACTAGATTCGAAATCATTGGGTACTATTGGCAGGATGAGGATGGAAACCTACACTTAATGTATCGTGAATTGAGATTATGGGCATATGATTTCGATGTAAGTAGTTTATCTGCTACGAAGGGAGAAGATCCCGCGTGGGGTTCGTATGGAAAAAAACTTATGAAAACGGCTACTGGAAAAGGTTTTTCTGCTTTAGATTGGGCAATTACATTATACGCTCTTGATTTCTATGTTAGTAGTTCTAAGATAATTGATTTACCGTTATCGATGGTTGTTTATGAGTATCTTTCTCAAATCTTATCTCAGTATGGTTTTAAGTCAATTTTATTACCTACAGTTGCAATATCTATCGATCAATACTTTTGGATGTCTAGTGGCGCAGTCTGGACTATTTGGGGAGCTGATGGGTATCATATTCGTGTTTACGGTAGATATGCATCTGCTCATGGTGTTTACTTTATGGCAGTTGATGTTGAGTCTAGTATCCCCTCGCCTCCTGGTGTATCACCAGTTATCTAACTTTAGTTTTATTTTTACTTCATTTTTTCTTAGTAATAAATTAGCAACGAAAATATGATGGCAAAATCAATTACATCAATTGCGTACTTTTCTCTATCTCCCATCCCCATTCCTTAAGAGATTCTCGTAGCAGCCCTACCAACAACAAAAATTATTTCTCCTCTAAAATAACGACCTTATATCTTTTCATAGTAAGAAGAGAACCAGCAAGCAACCCCGTAAGCCCAACACCAATTATAACAACATTATACATTATAGAACCTCAAAAACAATAATACAATATTATATTACCAAATTAATGTTCTTCAAATATGTAATGTTTAGTGGCTTATTTAAGACTTATTAAGACTCCTCGTAATGCATACAAAACCAAGATTATTCTCAAGCATTTACCATGAAATCTAGGTTTCTTGGCTATATAGCTACCATGGCTTCTATTCAACTACAAGACATTACACATCTATAGAATAAAAAAGAAGAACCAATAAGTTAGGTATTTAACCAATAGTTACTCAAAATCCACAAAATAGCAATCTCCTAATAAAGATTATTACTTGAAATTATGGAAGATGCAAAAATTTGAGGCAAAAAAGTATTGCTTAGCGACGCTCATAAATGAATCTAGAGAAATCATCCACGGTCGGAAGCTTCTCTGGCAATCCTTTCCTCTTACGAATACTCATAATTACATTTAACTGAAGGTTCTTTGGAACCTCCTCCCAAGCGTAGAATTGATAACCAAAGAAAGCTCTACCAGAACTAGCGCTTCTTAGTAACTCAGCTAAATCGACCGTCTCAGCTGCGGGTACTTTAGCTATAATGTGCGCGGTATCCTCTGTTAAATCAGTTTCCAATACTCTACCCCTCTTCTTCTGAATCAAGGTTAATATAGCGCCCATATAGGTTTGTGGTACTTTAATATCTACACGTAACATTGGTTCATACAACGTGGGTTCTGCTGTAAGGAATGAAATTGATAAAGCAGAGTAAACCATTGGGAAAATCTGAGCCATCTGAGTATGTGCTGGATCTACGTGAACAAATGCGTCTGTAATAACTGCTTTAATGTTCTGAGCTGGTTCTTTAGCTAGGATGCAACCCTCGACAAAATTTCTAAAAGTACTAATGACATAGTCTCTGATCCTCTCAAATCTCTGAACACCAACAGTAGCGTCAATTAATATATTAGTACCATCAATATCAATGATCCTTCTAGCGATATCCGCCGGCCAACCAAATTTCTCCCTTAGAATCTTAGCACGTAGCTTTGGATCCTGCTCTCTCTTAATAATGCCCTTACGTATCGCTTCAGCAACCTCATCTTCAAGGGGCTCAACATAGATCTTAATCCTGTTTAATGAGTTAGGACTCTTAGTCCAGATTTCTTCTCCACGCTTCTTGATCCTCTCCCTATAAACAATAATCGGTTCATCTACCTCAATATCTACCTTCATAGCGATACGCTTGACTAGAATCTCTATCTGCAACGGATCAATACCCTGAAGTACATAGACTCCAGCTTCTCTATCTAGATAAAATGAAGCAGTTGGATCCGCCATGGTCCATAATCTAGCGATCTCACCCAACTTATCGATCTCCTGAGGATTCTTAGGGCGAATAGTTCTACTTACCACTGGATCGCTAGCATAAGGAATAGGCTCGAATCCAAATGCATCAGCCTCAATTAAATCCTTATACTTCTCAGCGATCTCCTTAGATACAAAAGCTTCCCCCGCGGGAACAATGAAACCAGTCACAGCAAACATATTACCAGCGGGAATCTCATCTACATCAAGAATATCCATGAGCTCCATAACACCTAAACGATGAGGCCTAGCTGTACTCCTAGCATTCAATAGAAATATCTCTGAATCCTTCCTAAAGGTACCGCTCCAAATCCTACCAATTAAAGTAGCCCTAAAGCTCTTGGGATGAATAAAGATCTTAGTAATCATTCCAACCAGAGGCCCGTTCTTATCGACATTTAACATAGATTTATAAACATCAAGATCTTTTGACCCTCTCCAAATCGCCTCGATCTTATACTTCTGTGCAGTGAGCGGATCGGGCAAATGCTTAATAATCATCTCTAGCAAGGCTTCATCCAGCGGCAAATTATCACGTAACCACTGAATGTCACCTTCTCTATACTTCTCAAAAACCTTAATGTATCCAGCTTTAGGATCTTCGAACTTCTTCTTCAATGTATCAAAGGTGAAGCCCCAGCCATCTTTAGCAGAACCGATAGCTACATTACCCTTAACAAAGGATACCTTCCACTCATTCTTGAATCTAGGCGGTGCATACTTCTCAATCAACTTATTAACATCATCGATAATTTTATCGATATGAGATACTACCTCTCTAGGAGTAAGATTCAGCTCCCTAATTAATCTATCAACTTTATTAATATACAAAACAGGCTTACACATCTCTTGCATAGCTAAATATAAATTCGTCTCAGTCTGAGTCATAACCTTCTCTACAGCATCCACAAGCAAAATAATACCATCACTAGCCCTAATAGCTCTAGAAACCTCACCAGTAAAACTAATGTGACCAGGAGTATCATTTAACTGAATCAAATACTGCTTTCCCTCGAACTCATAAAGCAAGTTAACAACTGTAGTAAAAATCGTAATAATACGTTTCTGCTCCTCCTCATCGAAATCCGTTAATCTTTTTTCCCCAGCGAGATCTCTTGATAGCATTCCAACTCTAGCAAGCAAATAATCGCACGTTGTAGACTTCCCATGATCGATATGAGCAACTACGCTAAATATCCTACGTTGTTCTAGGGGTAATGTTTTGATTAGACGCCTTATTTCCTCAGCTTGTTTGACTTTAACCATTATTTCTCACCATTTTTCTCTTGTTATAATGACTTATTCTTTGTTTTGATTGCATTAGGTTCTGTTTATTCCTTAATTTTATTGAGATATATGCTTTTAATATTTTGAGCTTGGGTATTAAAAGTTAATCTATGTTTCTAGTCTGTTTATTTTTTAGAGTCAGCTTGATTTTTTAACTATAGATAGATCTTTTCAAAGGCAGGAATATTTAGTGATTTAGATTTATGTATTATTTATTAATACTTTGTTTCTCTTCATTCATGAGTTAATTTAGATTACATATTTGTTGCTTTCGAGTGTGTTTTGTCTTGGATACTAAAGCTTTTAATGATGAGTTACGTAGAAAGGTTTGGCGTGTAATCCGAGAGTTAGAGGATAAGAAGATCTTTATTCATAGTGCACCACTGCAAGTTAGGTTGCATGGCGAATTAATTCAATTACCTCTGATCTCTACTTTAGTTACATTGAATGCTCTTGTTCCTAGGGGATCCATGCTCTTATATGGTGGTTATGGAGGAGGTAAAACTACTTTAGTTAAAGTTTTAGGTCGTTTCTTAACAGGCGAATCGATTAAAGATATTGAGGCATCAATTATTAGAGCACACCCTCAGTTGACTGAAGAGAAGGTTGTTGGTAGACTTGATATTGGTAAGTTGCTCACTGAGGGAGCTGAAAGGATTGTTTGGAGGAATTTCATTAAATCTTTCTGGAAAATTATTGATGAGATTAACAGATTATCGCCTTCTGCCCAAGATGCAATTTTCTCAATTCTGAGTGAGGGAATTGCTAAGTATTTTGATGGCATCTATGAAACCAAGGAGTATGTTTTTTATGCTACTGTTAATCCGAGAGATACTGGCTCTTATCCTCTTGGTATGCCTCTCTTAGATAGGTTTGGGATAGCTGTACCTATTTCCATGCCTAGGTACGATGAAATAACCGATATTGCTGAGACTCCCGATGATAAGTTAGTTGAATGGGATGACTCGAATATCCCAGTCATTTTATCCAAGAATGAATTAATCATTATTTGGAATCTCGTATCTAGATTAGAGCTAGATGACGAAGCTAAATTGTTTATTGGAGCAATTGTCAGAGAATTCTCAGCTTGTATTAGAACATTTAAGGAGCTAGGCACATTTCTTGATTCTGCAGAGTCAATATGTGAAGGATGCCACTTTAACACAGAGAATGCAATATGTAATAAGGTTTATACACCTCTTAGTGTCAGAGCTGAAAAGGATCTGGTTCGCTATTCTAAAGCTCTTTCATGGCTTCTTGGATTAGATATTGTTCCCGTCAATATTGTTTTTGCTATAGCACCTTATGTTACATGGCATCGGATCTATTTATCCCCAAAGTTTCTGGATAGTTTTCACGGAAATAAGTTTGAGGCAACTAGAAATCTTATCGATAGAGTTTTCAGAAACTTCATTAATCGGTTACCGATTTATTATAGGTTTCTGAGGCTGGAATTTGGTAAAAAAGACATCAGTTTAATAACTGAACTAGAGAGATACGCTGCAAGTGATTTAATCGTCGCTACTGACTTGTATCCTCTCGCTAAACAAATCATTGAAAGCAATTATTTAGAAAAAGTTAGAAACTTGATAAAAGCCATCAATAGTAATGAGCAAAGAACCGTGCTGGACATACTTAACGAAAATGATGAAAAATTAATGGAGCACTTACGAGGACGTTTATTCAGAATATTTGAAAAACTAATTAAACGGAATAAAAGAGTATTTGTAACTAATGTGGAGAGATGGAGAAAATTATTTAGGAATCTTGTAGATGTTATTCCCGGTCTTAAAGACATAGAGAAAGAACCATTAGATAAGCCAAAAATAAGACATATAACAATTGGCCTTACCAAGATTTCTATTCATTTCACTGGTATAACTAATAATGCTCTTGTATTTATTGAGGTATATGGCTTGGGAAAAACTCGCGAGATTGCAGATAAATTAAGTAGATTTCTAGAGGAGGTGCCTACTCCTGAAAAGGAACAGGAAATCATTAGAATACTTGGTCAATAAAACCTTCCAGGAAACTCTTAGTGAGTTTTATTACCCACCAATACCAGAACCAGAAATCAGATGGGATTATTTCGATAAAAGATTAATTAAGGTTGATCATGAAAAATGGGGTTTCATGATTAATCTGGCAGCAACACCAAATATTTCTCAGGACGAATTAGAGCGATTTTATAAAGTAATATCGCGGAGAATAATCGCATATTACGTTGTATGTCCATACGACATAGAGACTTCAACTAGGATGCTTGTGAGCGCAGTTACATCAAGCAACATTAAAGTTGGGAAAATAGCGACAAACTTGTTAATAGAGTTAATTAATACGGATTATTTATCTAGGATCTATAGGGATGATATGATATGGTTCTATAAACTAATTTTTGGCAACCTATCATTTTCTATGAAGAAAAAAATCGGTCTAGAAATAATAGTACCTTTATTGATCGAAAAAATTCTAGATCATCCAATTATTAATGATAATGTCAGAAATAGCATCGATAATAAATGGTTTGAGACCTCTAACGAAATTTATAGAGTAATTTCGCGAGGCGGCATATTATCCAGAGAAAATTGGCCTAATAAAGCGGCAAAAATAGCTGAAATTCTCTGGGATACGCTCTCAACTAGTTCTAGAAACAAAACAAAAAATCTTCTAAACATAGCGAGTAATGCTTTTCTTAGAGATTTAAGTGACGAAGGTATTCTTCTGAGCAACATGAACTTACCATATGAACGAGAAGCAAGCGATTTAGACGCTATTAAGTTAAGAATTATTCGTAGCGCTATTAAAAACCCTATCGACATAGTTAAAGTAACCCCTGCTATTGAAACTTTCGGCATCTTTAAGGAACCTAGAGAAATAGTTAGGTATTGGTATAGAGAACGAGCACGAAATAAAATGAGAATACAGCTATCCAATAAGCAGAGAAAAGAGGAATTAGCAAACTCGTTTCCAAGCACATGGCAAGTTACTGATTCTGCAGAGAAATTAGATGTGGTTCTATCTCTGTCATCCTTTCCCAAAATGATTCCCAACATAACTACTAAGAAATGGGTTAAATTGGGGATCATAGTCCATAAGAAGTCTATAAAACCATTAGATCTACTAATCATAATAGATAGCTCTGGTAGCATGGGTTATTATACTGGTTGGGTTAAACCGAAAATCGAGAAGAAATCGAAAGAGTATAAAATAATGAAAAAGCTTGGAATAAACTATTCAATAGGCTCTAAGTTCGATATAGCTGTCACAGCTGCTTTCGCCGCAATAGAATACGCTCTTAGAAATGGATCAAAAGTAGCAGTTATAAATTTCTCTGGCCGAGGAATTGTATGTAATTGGACACGGGATCGCAAAAAAGCAGAGAATTACGTCATGATATTTCAGGGAAATGGAACTGAACTTCCAGTAAAAAAGATAATGAACGTGCTATCGAGGATCAATAGAGCCCTAGTAATTTTAATAACTGATTCTGAGATCTATAATGAAAAAGAAGCTATACAATGCTTGAAAACAATCAGAAAAAAAGGGCATACACTATATGTATTTCATATTGAAGAGAGAAAAGAAGGACCATTTATCCAAGAAGTAAGTAAGATTGGTGAGATAATTCACGTGAAAAATATTAACGAATTAGCTGACATCGTAATTGGTCGTGTTAAAAAACATTATCAATTTCCATAACTCGTATTTTTGCTATTTTTGAGCAATAGCTAAATATAGCTTGAGGAAATTGTCGATATAGCTCTCTGTCTTAGCATTCAATTTGTTGAACATTTTATTAACGTTTTCTCTTATTTCCTTATACTTGCTCTCATTGGCTGAACCAAACAGTTCTATTAATTTTTGGTAAACCTCCTCGTCCGCTCTATTATAATTCACAACCAACCCGATTTTAGCATCCTTTACTAATTCAGCTACGAACAAGCCATCGTTAGTTATTATAGGTATCCCATAAAGCAACGATAGGAAAAACTTATTAGGCATAGCTACCTGGTTATTCTCGATTTTCGGATCATAAAGAATCCACGTAAAATGCGTATTCTCTAGCAAACCCCTAATATCGCTTTCCGATATCCAACCTAAGTATTTAAGAACACCCTTATGTGACGCCATCCTGACTAGTCTCTCCAATGGCCCTTTACCCGCAATAATTATATCTAAGCTTAATCGATTTGCTCGTCTCGCTAAAATACCTAGTTTAATCAATTGAATTATCCCTCGAGCCTTATGAAGAGCCCCATAATAAAAAATTTTTATTCTCTTACCTCCTAAGACTG
>JALWRR010000025.1 GCA_026993975.1 Promethearchaeati archaeon
ATCCACCAGAACTCATTCTTGACTTAACTATGCAGGGATAACCAACTTTCTCGCATGCATCATATAGCTCATCTAGATTTGATGCAAAAGCGTAATTAGATGTAGGAACCCTAGCTGTTTCAGCAGCTAGCTTCCTTAGCAATATTCTATCCATAGTTATTTTAGTAGCTTTCGCGTTTGGAACAACGAAGAATCCCTCCTCCTCAAGCTCTAGTAAGGCATCAGTATTTATCGCCTCTATCTCTGGAACAATAGCATCGGGCTTCTCCCTATAAACAATGGCCTTCAAAGCTCTTCCATCAAGCATATTCACGGTATAGTGCCTATGAGCAACTTGAGCTGCTGGTGGGTTATCGTATCGATCCACAGTCACGGTCTCAACCCCTAATCTCTGAGCCTCTATAACTATCTCCTTCCCTAATTCCCCAGCACCAAGCAATAATATTTTCGTGGCGTTCTCAAAGAGGGGTGTTCCAATAACATCTCGCTTAACTAATTTCATCTCAATCACCTAGAATTCATACCCTATTTTACCACGACCAGGTATCCAATCAATTTGCTTACCAAACAAACCTTTAGATTTTCGATAAGAGTAAACAGATCTAACTAAATTAGCCATCTCAATCATCCTTCTCAAAGATACTCCCGATCCAATATCACTCCTATGGAATAATCCCCACCCATCAAGGGACTCAACATAACTAACAGCTTTCTCAGCTATTTCAGCAGCCTCCTCGATAGAATCACCCTTAGCAAATATCTCGACAGCTCTAGATCCGCCGGTAATGAGTTTTCCATTAACTATATCTACTGAACCATAAAAAATCTCTGCACCCATGCGCTTTATTTTCTCCTCATTGACACGTATAACATGCCCCCTCGCCAAATCTTTTCTATTAGGGTAACCACGCGGAGCAATAGCTTTCACAACAGTAGCGTAATCCTCAAAATAAATCCTAATCTTATGCAGTTTCTCACTCAATATAGCTTCAGAAATATCGACTATATCTGTCTTCAAGATTGGTAAAACGTTAACAGCTTCTGGATCCCCTAACCGCGAATAAAACTCGATAATAGTGGGACCCCACAGCGTAGTCAACATCATTTGACCAGATATAATACCTCTAAATGAAGTACCAGTCTCCTTCCTAAGAGCTTTCACAACCTCCTCTATGATCCTCACAGATTCCTTAAACTCATCCTCAGTAATAAATGGTAATAAACCTCCACGACCAGATATCGATCCCATTCCACCAGTCTCTGGACCCATCTCCATTTCAAATGCATGCTTATTATCCTGAACTATAGGCAATGGCTTAACAGTTTTACCATCAGTAAAACACTGCACAGTATATTCAGGTCCCTCAACCTTCTCCTCTATCAATATCTTATCTACAACGTCATCATGAGAACGCATAAACTTCTCGTAAATCAACTCTGTATGCTTCTTCTTAACTTCCTCCTTAACTTTCCTAAGGTAAGCTTGAACATCAGAGATAACTTTCACTCCCTTTCCTCCAACCTGCCTAGCTGGCTTAATAGCAACGCTCTCAGCGTACTCATTTATGTAAGCTATAGCTTCCTCAATTGATCTAAACGCCTTGAATCTTAATCTACCAGGAATCTTATACTTCCACATTAATCTACGCATAAAGGCCTTAGATCTCTCTATCTCGCTAGCCTTACTATTAAGCCCTATTACGGGAATACCTCTCTCCTCTAACGCATCAGAAACCCCGTGGAACAATGGTTCTTCAGGCCCTATGAAAACAAGATCTACCCCCAGTTTCTCAGCAGTCTCAGAGACCTTCTCTGGATTCAGGATATCACCCCTTATTAATTCTCCACCCGACTCCTTGCAGAGCTTCTCTATTCCGGGATTTCTCAGAGGAGATATAGCGTATATCCTTGGTTCATAACTGCTTTTAGCGAATGCGTAAGTTATTGCATGTTCCCTGCTCCCGCCACCAACAATCAAAACTTTCATCTCATTCAACCTCCAAAACATTTTAAACATAATTTATTTCTCGGTACACCAATAGCTTTCACCAAGTCATCTAGAGATATCCAGTGAAAAGAATCAGCTCCAACAACTTTAGCTACTTCATCATCATTAAGATGACGCGCAATTAACTCATCTTCTGAGGGAACATCAATCCCGTAAGGGCATCTAGAAACTAGTCTAGGGCTCCCTATTAACACATGTATCTCCTTCGCCCCTATTTTATTCCTGAGCAAAGTGACAGTATTCTTGGTTGTTGTCCCCCTAACAACGCTGTCATCAATAATAATAACTCTCTTTCCCCTGAAAACTGGTTTGATCGGATTCAGTTTTAATTGAACACCAACCAATCTCTCGAATTGAGAGGGCTTAATCGCTGTTCTAGTTTTTCTACCAGTCGCTACGAAACCTAATTCCACAGGGATCCCTCTCTTATTGGAGAATGAGAGTGCGAAGGGTATAGCTGTTTCGGGAATACCCGTGACTACATCAGCATCAATACTATACTTCTCAGCTAGTATCTCCCCAATCCTTCTTCTAGCTTCATAGACCCATACTCCATTTATTCTTGAATCTGGCCTTGCCAAATAAACATACTCAAATGCACAGTACTTCGGGTTAGGTTTCAGTACCTGCTTTCTCTCCACAGTATATTGATTCAAGTAATATAATTCTCCAGGATTAACATCAGCTTTATAATCAGCTCCAATAACATCCATAGCGCAGCTTTCAGATGCGAAAACACCGTAATCAAAACCAAAACTACCAGCAACTAGTGGTTTAAGTCCAGTTGAATCCCTAGCAACAATCATCTCCTCCTTATTATTAATCGCGATAAATGTGTAAACACCATTAATCATCCTCATTACTTCGCTAGCAGCACTCTTTAAATCATCTCCTCTCGATTTCTTCAGTATTAATCTAGCTAAGAGTTCTGACTGATTGCTCCAATGCTTCACTTGCTCTTCCCTAGCTAGCTCAGCTTCATTAAAGATTCTGCCAGAGAGAACTAACGCTACTTCATTATCCCCCTCTCTCACAAGCGAGGGTTGATTCTCCCTTGGTAACGCTCCAACGTAACCAATACCATACCACCCGTTCAGCTCCTCAAGAATATTCTCGTTATATACTTGGTCAACTAGTCCCGCTCCATTATACATGTTAATTCCTGTTTCCCCACCAATAGCCATGCCAGTAGTTTCCTGACCCCTGTGCTGTAGAGCTAGGAGACCATAATAAATGAAACGAGAGGCTTTCCAGACTTTATCGAAAGCGAATATACCTATTATCCCGCTCATTTCCTCATCACTTCAAAAATTCTCTCTAATTTCTTCAAGGGCATACCCCTTATGGGGTACTTTCCAGTTAAACAAGCTAAGCATAAATTCTTTGTTCCTATCCCCTCTATTAACCCCTCGATCGTCATGTAGCCTAGAGAATCAGCATTTATTAATTCCTTAATCTCATTTATCGTTTTAGTGCTAGCGATAAGTTCTCTCCTTGTAGGGAAATCTATTCCAAGGAAACATGGATACCTTATAGGTGGGGATGTTATCCTAACATGTACTTCCTTAGCTCCAATATCTCGAAGCAACTTAACAACCCTTCTCATGGTGGTACCTCTAACTATACTATCATCAATCAAAACAACTCTCTTTCCCCTAATCTCACTCTTGACAAACCCTAATTTCAGTGAAACTGATAACTCTCTGAGCTTCTGGCTGGGCCTTATGAATGTTCTACCTATATAGGGATTCCTAATTAATCCCAGGGATATTGGTATTCCTGATTCCCTAGAGAATCCTAAGGCAGCAATATTTCCAGTATCTGGAACAGGAACAACTATATCAGCTTCCACGGGATATAATCGAGCTAGAATTCTCCCAAGATTATACCTAACCTCATAAACAGAGATACCGTTAATAATTGAGTCTGGTCTCGAGAAATAAATATACTCAAACATGCAGTAAGCAGGTTTCCAAGCGCTTCTCACTCTCTCTTTATAGACATCACCATCCCTAACTACAAGTATCTCCCCTGGATCAATATCTCCCTCTAGAACCCCACCAGCACTCTCAATCGCTATGCTCTCAGATGCAACAATAACATCATCCTCCCTGAACCCATATGTTAAGGGTTTAATACCGATAGGATCCCTAAAAGCGAAGAATTCCCCCTCATCATTAATCAGGACAGCTGAGTAAGATCCCTTTAAATCCCTCATACTCTCCTTAATAGCATCCACGAAGTCCTCTCGATCCATATAATAATAAGCAATTAGCTTAGCGAGAACCTCAGTATCGGTACTGGTCCTAAATTTAAACCCAAGACGAGACAAGCGATCCCTCAACTCCATGAAATTCGCAATGGTTCCATTCCAAGCTAAAGCGAATCTACTCCCACCAATCTCCCCTACAAAAGGTTGAACCTCCTTAATATCTCCTCTACCAGTGGTACTATACCTAACGTGACCAATCCCAATATTACCCCTTATTCTAGATACAATACTCGTATCGAAAACTTCTGAGACAAGACCAACACCCTTAACAGTCCTAATATCATGGCCATCAAACACAGATATACCACATCCCTCTTGACCCCTATGCTGCAGAGCGATTAAACCACTCAATATTCTCTTGGCAACATTATTGTCCGATGAGCTATATAAACCGAAAACACCACATTTTTCTCGTAGCATAATTAATTCCTCTCAACACTCTTTCCGAGGGATGAATGCCAGATATCACTAGCTTCATCTAGATCAAGAGAGATTTTCTTACTGAAATGCTTGAAAATGATCCTTCTCCCCTCGGTTACTTCCCCTATTATTGAGGCTGGAACACCTATTTCCTGAGACAAGCTCCTGAATATATCTATCTTATCTCTAGGAATCTCAATAAGGAACCTAGCGTAACTCTCCGAGAATAATAATTCATCAGTTCTCATTGATTCACTAGGCACTTTATCCAAAAATATCTCGAACCCTAATTCTCCGCTAATAGCCATCTCGATAGATGAGATCGCCAAACCACCATTAGATATATCGTGAGCAGCAACTATTATTCCCTTTTTAATCCCCCACAATACAAAATCTATAGCTTTTTTCTCCTCAACAGCATTAGCCTTGGGCGGTACACCGCCAACAATGTTATGAATCCAGTAATAGTACTCTGACCCACCTAGCTCTCTCTTAGTGTACCCAACAATACCAATATAGTTTCCAGGAGAATTAAGAGCCATTCTTCTTATATCGTTAAGATCGTTAATTAACCCAACACAAACAACAACTATGGATGGCTTAACAATCTTTCCCGTTTCCTCATCCTCGTTATAGAAACTAACATTACCCCCAACACAAGGAATATTCAACCCTCTAGCCATATAAGCTAAACCATTAAAAGCCTCCCTGAACTGCCAGAAAACCTCGGGATTCTCAGGACTACCGAAATTAGCGTTATCAGTGAAAGCTAATGGTTCAGCTCCAACAGCAGCAACATTTCTGCAAGCTTCAGCTAGAGATCCTGCAGCTCCATTAAATGGATCTAGATACGTGTGCTTGGAATTCGCGTCAGCCTTTACAGCTATAGCTTTATTCTTATCTAGAATCCTTAGAACAGCTGCATCTCCCTGACCAGGTTTAATCACGGTTCTAATACCGACCTCATGATCATACTGAGTGTATATCCATTCCTTAGAAGCTATATTCGGTGACGCTAGTAACTTCAGGATCACGTCCCCTAGATCACTAGGCTCTGGAGGAGGATTTATTCTTCTTAATTCATCAATGTACCTTGGTTTCCTCGCTTCTCTCTCTATAACTGGTGCATTAGCAACCAGTTTGGATGGAAGATCAATAACTATCTCGCCATTAAACCTAGCTACTAACCTACCAGTACTAGTTACTTTACCAATAATGGAATATGGGATCTCGTATTTCTCGAATATAGACTTAATAACATCCAGTCCCTTAGGATTAATAATAAAAAGCATTCTTTCTTGAGACTCGCTTAAGATAATCTCGTACGGAGTCATACCACTTTCTCTTAAATGCACCTTAGATAAGTCTATATCAGCACCAGTACCACCAAGACTAGTCATCTCAGATATCGCAGTTGCTAAACCCCCACCACCAAGATCTTTTAAACCTCGCACATAACCAGTTTCAAGAGCTTCGAGAGTAGCATCTATTAAAACCTTCTTAATAAATGGATCCCCAATCTGAACCGCGGGTCTATCTTTCTCGGATCTCTCAGAAAGTTTTCTGGAAGCGAAAGATGCTCCATGTATTCCATCTCTACCAGTAGATCCCCCAACTAGAACGAATAGGTCTCCAGGCCTGTAAGCAGCGCTTGGTATTACTCTATCTCGCTTACCGATTCCTATACAAGCAACATTAACTAAACAGTTTTTCTCAAAGCTCTCATCGAACTCTACCTCACCTGCGACAGTTGGAATCCCTACGCAATTCCCGTAATCAGCTATCCCCTTAACAACGTTCTTTAGTAACCAGATTGAATGAGGTTTAATTGGAGGTCCAAACCTAAGGATATCTAGTAGAGCTATCGGTCTAGCACCCATAGATAAAACATCCCTAATTATACCCCCTATCCCAGTTGCAGCTCCATTATATGGATCTATAGCTGATGGATGATTATGAGACTCGATCTTAAATACAACTACTAATCCATCACCAATATCCACTACTCCAGCATCCTGGCCTGGACCAATAATCACTCTCTCACCGCGTGTTGGAAGAACCTTTAAGACGGGTCTCGAGGACTTATACGAGCAGTGCTCGCTCCAAGTAACTTCAAAGATCCCCCATTCAACAAGATTAGGCTCTCTCCCTAATTCCCTTCTTATAACTTCCATTTCTCTTTTAGTTAAGCTTAACTGTAATTGCTCCACTATAAATACCTCCTTATATAATCAATCATGGATTCGAAAATCAGCTTACCATGATCTGTGCCGAAGGGGCTTAGAATTCTCTCTGATGCTCTCTCGGGATGCGGCATTAATCCTAAAACATTTCCCTCAAGATTACAGACACCAGCTATATTACTTACTGAACCGTTAGGATTAGCTTCCTCAACCACTTCTCCGTTATCGTTAACGTACCTAAACACTATCTGATCATTATCCTCTAGCTCTCTCAAACTCTTCTCATCTATGTAATATCTACCTTGAATATGAGCTATAGGTATCTTGAGCAGTTTCCCTCTAGGAATACTCCGTGTGAAAGCAGTTCTATTTGTTTCAGTCCTAATAGTAACCCACTTGCAGATAAATTTCAGCGTGGAATTCATTAATAATGCTCCAGGTAATAATTCGGATTCAACAAGAATCTGGAACCCATTACAAATACCTAGAACGGGTTTACCCTCCTTAGCCATCTCTCTAACATGCTTCATCGCTGGGCTCCTAGCAGCTATTGCTCCAGCTCTTAAGTAGTCCCCATAAGAGAATCCTCCAGGAATTATAACAGCGTCCCATGCATCATCCTTAAAATCTCTATGCCAAACTAGCCTAGCATCAACACCGAGTACTCTCTGTAGCACATAAACTGTATCTAGATCACAATTAGATCCGGGGAACCTAATCACAGCAACCCTTATATCATTCATTTCGAGTTCCCCTAATTTCCACGCGGTAGGTATGAACAACCGGATTATATATCCTGAGATCATTACACATCTTAACAGCTATTTTTTCTGCTTCTTCAGCGCTATTACTCTCTATCTCAAATCTAAGTAACTTACCCACACGAACTGAGCGAACCGAATCATAACCTCCTCTCAAGATTAAGTCTCTGTAAATAGTTTCCCCTTCGGGATCTCTAGCTAAAGGCTTATTCTCGATAAGAACCTCAACAATGTATGTCGGCATGACGAATCAACCTAAAACGATTTTCTCATAACAAGTCTTGTAAGCTCGATGCACCTCATCTAGTGACTTACCCATTCTGTATAAATCCTTATCAAGTATCTCTCCTGTATCCAATTTCCATATCCTCATGCTATCACAGGATAACTCATCCCCAATAACCAAATCACCATTCTCATCTCGCCCGAACTCTAACTTGAAATCAACGAGAATCAAACCCCTATCAAGGAAATATTTCCTGAGAATATCATTTACCCTCAACGTAACTTCTTTTATCTCTCTTAACTCTCTCTCAGTTAGAAGATCTAGTAGATAAACATGCTCTTCGGATAGGAATGGGTCATTAAGAGAATCATCCTTAAGAAAGAACTCAACTATAGGTCTAGGTAACTCTTCCTTAGGCTTAAAAATAGGTATTCTCTTCAGGAAGCTCCCAAAAGCAATGTTCCTGCAAACAACCTCTAAAGGAATCATATCAAGTATCTTAACAATATGAATATTAGGAGGCCTAAACTCTATGAAGTGAGTTCGTACACCATTCCTATTAAGTAAATCGAATAGCTTCGCGGATATTGCCGCGCAGAAATAACCCTTATCCTTCATAATATCGTGCCTAGCACCGTTAAAAGCGGTTATATCATCCTTAAAAACAAGCATACCTCTACCATCATCAAGCAAGAAAAGCTTCTTAGTTTTTCCTTCTCTCAAAAATTTTGAGTTTTGGATTGACATGACGGTCCTCCAGGTAATTATCC
>JALWRR010000026.1 GCA_026993975.1 Promethearchaeati archaeon
CCTAAGAATAGTTAGAGCGAAGTTTGGGGTAGGTGCAGTAAACGAGGTTGGTTACGATTTAAAAAGAATGGGAGCTAACAAGGTACTTGTGATTACTGATGAGGGATTAATGAAAACTGGGTGGCCAGAGAGAGTTAAAGAAATTATTGAGAAACAAAATATTTCAGTTGAGATCTGGTCGGGAGTTGAGCCAGAGCCATCAAAACAAAGCATAGAGCGTGGGATTGAATTCGCTAAAGAGAGGAATATAGATGGATTCGTGGCTATAGGTGGAGGTAGCTCTATGGATACGATGAAGGTAATTAACCTAATAATTACTCATGGAGGAGATATTCTAGACTACGTATCGCCCCCATTAGGGAAAGGTAAAAAAGTTCCAGGAAGATTAAAACCCATGATCGCTATACCAACTACAGCAGGAACGGGTAGCGAGACATCCCCAGTAGCTGTTGTTGCATTACCAGAGAAGAGGATAAAAGTGGGAGTATCTGATGATGAGTGTAGACCGCATCTAGCAATTCTTGATCCGCAATTAACAATTAGCTTACCACCAAAGATAACAGCTAGTACCGGAATCGATGCGTTATCTCACGCTGTTGAAGCATATGTAACTGTCCCATATAACATTAAACCGAGACCCGAGAATCCGTTAAAAAGACCAGCTTACGGTGGTAGAACACCGGTAACAGATCTTTTTGCTGAGAAAGCAATAGAGTTAATAGCTAGATCCCTGAGAAGAGCGGTTTATAAGGGATCAGATCTAGAGGCTAGATCAGATATGTTACTAGCTTCATTTCTAGCTGGAGTAGCTTTCACTAATGCTGGGTTGGGAGCAGATCATGCTTTAGCTATGGCTCTAGGCGGGAAATATCATGTTCCTCACGGTGTGGCCTGCGGCTTATTCCTTCCAGAGGTAATGCGATTCAATATACCTGCTGCACCAGAGAAATTCTCCATGATAGCTTACTTGTTCGGCGAGAATATTGAGGGTTTATCTCTCTCAGAAGCTGCTGAATTAGGTGTTGAAGCTGTAATAGATCTTGAGAAAGATATCGGGTTACCAAATGGCTTATCAGCGATAGGTGTAAAAGATGAGGATATTCCTGAAATAGCTAGGGATGCCTACAAGCTACAGAGATTACTGGTTGGGAATCCCAGATTAGTAACTGAGAAGGATCTTGAAGATATTACTCGTGCATCAATGACTCTCTGGTGAGCAAAAGAGAGTTCATTATTCTACATTTTCTTCTAATATTTTTCGTATTTAGGGAATCCTAGTCATTATTTCTTTTCACAATTACTTCTAAAAGTTTCTCAGTAAGCTCTAATACCATCTTCGCTTGCTTTAATGCTTGCGCAGCATCATACTGCGTATATAATTCCTCTGCCGGTATACCTATTTCCTCATCACCATACATTGCTGGTTCTCTTTCTCTTCTAAGAGTTCTAGATATGTATGTTATCTCCTGTATCTTATCTTGAAACCATTCAGGAAACTTATCTTTTTCCTTTCGTAATACAGGGCCTACATCATGCCATTTTGGTGGCTCGATACCAATAATTCTGAGAGCTGCTTTTAAGGAGAGTTCGACAGCTTCCTGGCATTGTCTTATAACATATGGGTAATTTCCTGTTTCTAGTGCCTCGCTAGCATGCTTTATTCTCTCTTTTGCTTGTTTCATATGGGATTTAGCGAGAGTAATGTTATTCAATATTTATTACCTCACCGAATTTATAATCTCTTTTTAGTCTCCAATACCATTTCTTACCTATCCTCACGCGTTTAGCGCCGAGTATTTTTAATTTCTCTTCAAGTCTCTTAAGAACATTCTCAAAGAAATCATCCTTATCATAGATTATTACTGCATCCTCAACCATATCTAAGTACAGGGGAGTTATCTTCCTAGCTTCCTCTGGAGTCTTTATTATTGGTGATATCGATATAGCGTAGCCATCATCGAGAAGTTTATCTAGCATGTTATCTAAACGCTTTTCAGCTTTAATGAAGAGATCAATTCTCTTAAATCGACTACGAGGTAACCCATCAATGATCACTAATAGGTCTATATCACTATCCCTTCTATAATCACCTCTAGCTACGCTACCGTAAACAACTAGCGATATTAATTTATCCTGGAAAACTCTCAGTAAATCCTCTAGAAGAGTCCTAATAAGGCTTCTATATGGTTCTGGTATATTTTCTAGACCCTTCTTCCGCAATCAGCTTAGACCTCACTTATACTATATTGATTCTGCGCTATAATTTAATTTCCGTATTATAAACTTTAAATATTTTTATTTATTCCGCAGGATTAAATGTCATGATCCAGTTTTATCGCTATATCGTAAGTGTTTTTAAAATGGTTTAAGGTAAACTACTGTTACTCCTAGAACTATTAAGAGTGTTCCTATAGCTTTCTCTATATTCACTCTCTCGTGCAAGTAGAAGATAGCTAACAGCAATGTGAATAGTGGGGAGATAGTTGTGATGGAAGCAGCTACGGAAGCATTAATCTCATTTAGACTCATGTAGAAGAAGAGATCTCCAATCCCTACCCCGAATAAACCTCCAATCATCGCGAAAAACAATATTTCCCTATTCAGATCCGATCTTATAAAATCATAATTCATTCTTATTGAGGGAGAAACAAGGATAAACAAGAACACTAACTTTAGAATAGCAACAGAGATTGGATTCATTTTCATTACAGAGACCTTAAATATCACAATCCCAATAGACCACAATAAGGCAGCGCAAACAGCTGAGAGAATACCAATAATGAATCTCTTTCTCTCTAATCTCACTGTATCACTCGAATTCGGTTTCCTGGATAGTAACCATATACCAGATATAGCTATGATAGTTCCAGCTAGGAGAGATAAGTAAATCTCCTCATTAAGAAACATGAAAGCTATTAAAGCAACTAATAATGGGTAAGAGTAAGAAACAGGATAAGCTATCGATACACCAACATTCCTGATTGATAATAAATAGACGGTATCACCAATAACATTCATGATAATCGTAGCTATAAAGAGAGTAAGCAGAGTGAAGAAATCATCGAAAAAATTCAATAAAGAAACAATATCACCAGTAAACATAGAGTAAGCAGCAAGAAAGATTAAAGCAAGAGGTATCCTAAGCAAATTAGTGAACAAGGGATCACTCGCATCAAGTAAAGCCCTCCTATAAAAAGTAGCGGCGAGAGCCCATGAAAAAGCAGCTAACAGCGCAAAAACAAAACCCATTATGTAAGAGTTCATTACAGACTACACCCATACATAGGAGTACTTAACATAATAGATCTGGAAGTTCAATGCTTGGCGTAAGGAGATTAACCATGATTAATATAGTATATTAATGAATAATGTTCGTGAATAAAAAAGATAAATTAATATAGTGCTCGCAACGAGTTAAGTAGTATCTTATCTAAATTGACTAGGAGTTGTTTAAAATAGAAAGCTTTAGTGCTTATGGTCTTAGTTCTGAGACCTTAAGGAGTTTGGAAAGAATTGGTTATGTTAGGCCTTCTCTTGTTCAAGAGAAAGCTTTGGGACATGCATTGGATGGTAAGGATTTGATTTGTCAAGCTAAAACTGGTAGTGGTAAGACAGCTATATTTGCGATAACTATTGTTGAGAGGATTGATGCTGGTTCAAGTGGGATTCAAGCTCTGGTGCTAGCTCCTACGAGAGAACTAGCGATACAGGTAACGAATGAGATTAATAGGATAGGTTACTATAGGGGGATTAAAGCAATTACTATTTATGGTGGTCAGGACATAAGGGTTCAGTTCAAGAAGCTTAAGGAAAAACCTAGGGTTATAGTTTGTACACCCGGTAGATTACTAGATCACGTAAGGAGAGGTAGTATTAAGCTAGATGATGTGCGTTTCTTGGTTATAGATGAAGCTGATAAGATGCTTGAGATTGGTTTTCTGGATGATATAAGATTCGTTTTAAGGAGGGTTAGTGATGATGCTCAATTAATGCTTTTTTCAGCAACTATGCCTAGTGAGATTATTCAGCTTGCTAAGAATTACCTGAAGAATCCATATGTGTTAAGGATTAGTGAGGATGAGCTATCGGTTGATCATATACATCAAGTTGCGTATAAGGTTAAGGAAAGAGAGAAGTTGAGAGCGCTCATAAATCTTCTCTATAGAAATAAGAGCAAGAAGATATTGATTTTCACTAATACTAAGAAGTTTGGTAAGTATCTATTCTCGAAACTTAAGGATAAGGGTTTTTACGTTAGGTTTCTTAGTGGGGATCTAAAGCAGGAGACAAGAGAGAAGATACTTTACTGGTTTAGGAGGAAGGGAAGTAGGATCCTTGTCGCTTCAGATGTTGCTTCAAGAGGATTGGATATAGTTGATATAGACTTAATAATAAACTATGATTTCCCGAGATACGATAAGTTATATGTTCACAGGATAGGTAGGACTGGTAGATTCGGTAGAGCTGGATTCGCTATATCTCTCGTCACTCCGCTTGATGAGAAGTATTTCCAGTTGATTAAGAGTAGAAATAACATAGAGATCAAGAATCTGAGATAAAATCACTTTCCTTGTTTACCATGGTGGAAGCTTAATTACTTCTCCTCTCTTTCTTATTGGTAAGCGCCACATCCCTCTATATCTCTCGATTCTCCCTTGATTTAATGCATCCAGCAATGTTTTCCTAAGCCTAGTTAATATGCCTTTAGGATCATGTATTATGATTCCCTCGTAAAGAGCATCTAGTAGAACTCCCGTGAACGCGTTGAAAACAGAGATTATCTCTTTCTCTCCAAGCCAAATTACATCAAAACCGCTTGGCAATCTCTTAGAAAGATCTATTCTTAAGGAGGTCTTATCTATTGGAGGAACATCGAATTGGGGTGAAACAACTATTAGGTCAATATCACTTTGAACTGGGTGAGCTCTATCCCTTACAACAGATCCAAATAATAATAAGCCAGAAACATCAATGAATTCAAATAATTTCCTAGCGAACTTCATAATCCTCTCGATGAATAATTCTCTCACTTCAGCCTCTCTCAATCTCTCAGCAATATTCAATAATTCTTTCTCCCCCATAATTCCCTCAACCTCGTGCACTCATCTGGGATTTCCTTACAATAGCTTCTTGATTCTAAAAAGCTCCAAACTAGGAAAGCAATATACCTAGCATCTCTCTCAAATAACTTTACTCTATCCTCCGAATAGATCTCATCTGGAAGAATAATTAAATCAATATGTCTTATCCCGTACCTAGGTCGAACACCTTCATCCTCAATTGATTTAGCTAAACTAGATATCTTCTCTAGTATTTCTTTCTCTTTCCTGCTTATTTGAATATTCAGATGCCCTAGCTCAATATCAATTAGTATGGAATCAATTAATCTGGATGGGAAATGAGTTTTTGGTGACTCAAACCCCAAAGCAATTAGAATAGCTTTACATAATTTCTCAACGAATTGCTGAAGGTGATAAACGATAGGGCCTCTATGAACACTATAATCCAATGACTTAATAACACTCCAATCATTGAGAGCTAACTGTATCCATCCCTTTATCAAATCAATATTATCCAATCTTGATCCTCCACAAAACAAAATGAATCCACTTATAATACTTTTGTGACATTATTATTAAATCTATTTTCTCCACATCAATTTCATTAGGAAATAGGTAAAAATTTCAAATGAAGTTATTTAGTATGCTTATTACGGCTCTAGAAATCCTAATAGTGTTGCGACGGCTGTTGCCGTGACTCTAATCTCTCGAAACTGGTTTATTTCTACGTGGTAAGTCAGATATCTAAGGCTAATGAGGTTTTATTTAAGGCTCTTACACAGAATATTGTACTACTAATCTTTGCTTCGTCTCCTAGATGAGATTAGAAGACTTAAAAAGGGAAGAATCAGATTTTTTAATGAATTCTCTCGAAATATGAATAAATCCACATGTTGTTTCTAAAAAATAGAAGGAAGAAGCGATCTTTTTAGATAATTAGTAGTTTCATTAGCTATAAGATATCCGTTTTCTTTTAAATAGAAGTATTCCGATCGAGACTATCGCAATAACAGGTACTGTATAGATAATTGGATTACTAATTATTCTTTCTAGGTCAAATAGAATTCCATGTTGTGTGTTTTCTTGTAGGCTACTATTTGATTCAGGAGGAGTTGGCGGCTTTTCTTCATCACTCGGTGGATTGCTTACTGGTACAACAAAATCGCCTCCAACAATAACTTCTGGATCTATTTGTAAAAACTTTATCTCCCTAATTGGTATATCTAAAACTTTATATTCGAAGAAACTTGTCCAACCTGATACCTCTAGAGTTATATTCGTTTTCCACCTAATCGATGTATTGTTTATAAACTCCACTATGCAACTATCGTTTAATTTAACTGTTTGGAGAGTTAGATTGTTATACTCGTAGTAGACAGTATTATTCTCTACTCTAGATGGATAAATAAATTCACCTGTATTTATCCTATTGATACCAACACCATAACTATATGGAATTACAAATGTAGCATTGGTTACATTGCCAATCATTCCGTAGTTATTAAAGAAAGAAGAGAGCCCTATTTTTACTTTAAATTCAGATTCTGTTATAAGAACTTTTGACTTAACTGTGATATTAACCGTAGTATTAAAGCCTTCTTCTATAGGAACAACAAAATTAGGATATGTTAGATTCCACTTAATAAAAGGGTAAATTCCCTCATAACCAGTTTCTATTGGTCCAACCGTGACATTGTTTATATCGTTGAAATTCATATAGGATCTTTCATGGTTAAATATATCAAGGTATACGTGATCGATATGAAATTGTGATTCTACTGTTCCATTAACGCCTTTTAAGCTATACTTAACATAAAAATCATATGAAGTTTGACTAGAGCTTCCATCGGCGGCTGTTTTCTTAGAAGCTTCAAATACAACTGATATATTATCATTAACCCAGACCAATAAAGTATATGACCAATTTACCCAAAATGAGCCATTATGCCCATCCACAATCCATTCAACATATTGGTTTTTTGCCTCTCTATATTCATAACTAGGCTCTACAATTGTATAGTTTTGAGTTGAATTCTCATCAAGAATTGATATAAATCTGCTATTTAATTCTGTTTTCTTTATAAACATATGATTCTGGTTTTCATAGAACTGTGGATTTTTAGTTGCACTAATTGTTAGCAGAATTAGACAAATAATGGATAAGGCAAAACTAATTCTTTTTACCCAATATTTTTTATTATGATAAATTTTAATTAATATCATTCTTAATTCCTCCTTAAGATTAAAATTATAGATAAAGGCTCCTTATATTCAGTGTCTAGAATTAAAAAATAACTATTAATAGGCACACGATAGGCAAAGTTTATAAGCTTATTCTACTTTTAAGATTTTTTCATCTAGAAGAATACCAGCACTATTTCTGTCATTTATTGACTGCGTCGCAAGTAGCCTCTGCTTTGCTTCATCTTATATCGAAATATTAACAAAAATTAGTAAAAATGTGATTAAGCGGAGAATAGTATTTAAAAAAGATGCTACATGGATAATAAGAGAGAATTTAAAGGCGGTTTTCAGGATAGTAATTATCTTCATTATCATAATGATTTAGAATAAACTATCAATCATGGAATGAACAGTGACTCGTGAAGGAACTTGCAATAAAAATAATTCATGAAAAAAATTAGGAATTTGTTTTATAGAATATTTCTGGGTGAGTTTTTTTGAGATCTTTTGACGTGATAGCTTTTATGCTGATTGCTTTGGAGTTTTCTAAGAGACCTTTATCATCTGTTACTAGTGGGATGTTATTTGTCTTTGCTGTGGTTACGTAGGATGCGTCATAGAATGTTATTTTTAGCTTTATTGATGTTGTTGAGATTTGTTTGTAGTTTTTGATAGTTATTATTTCTAGTATTTTGGTTTCTATGAGTTTTTCAAGGAGCGTTATTTCGTTCTTTATTTCTGTTTGTGTGGTTATTCCTCGGATATAGCTTTTCCACAGTATGTTGCCGTATTCGAACGGTGTTAGTTGCGTTATGTAGAGTTTTATCCCTTCTTCTATGATTGCTGCTGGATTTATTTTGTTTCGTATGTTCCATAATGCACTAGTGTCTAATAAGTACTTATTGTTCATTGCGCGTCTCCCTTATTGCTTTTGCGATGAATTCTTTCTTTATTTTCTTGTCTATTTTCTTGCTTTCTTCTTGCAATTTTCTTATCTCCTCTATTTTTTTCCTCGTTATTTCTCTTTCCAGCGCTTCTCTAACCAATTTCGAGATATTTATGGAGTATTTTTTAGCTTCTTCTTTTAGCTTCTTAGGGATCTTTGCTGTTATTATTACACTCATTTTCCACCACCGGTATTATGTTATATACCATATGATATATACTATAGAGTATATAATTTTTTGGTATTTTAAAAGACTTAAATAGTAGGAATCAGAAATAGTGCAGATATTGTATCTAGAATTATAATTTATGAAAATTCAGCTAGAAATCTATGATTCTCATTAGTGATGAATCAACAGCAAAATTAAATAATGGATAAATAATGATAAAGGGAGCTAACGAAGCGATTTGATTTCTTTATATGGTTTATTGAGATAAAAACGAGAC
>JALWRR010000027.1 GCA_026993975.1 Promethearchaeati archaeon
AAAGAATATGGCTTTACGGAAGCCAATATATAGAAATTTATAAATCAGAAAGAGATTTCTAAAGGGCTCCTATATATTATTCTCTAACTATTATTCTATATTTTTATATTTTAATTGGCTTTTTCAGTTAATATAATTCCGTAATAGACGAATCGAGAAATAGAATATTTTTCAGAGGTCTTTATTATGGTGGATTACGCTATTGTTTCAGAAAACTTAACCAAGATATATAGGGGTAGAGGATTCAGCATTACAGCCGTTGATCACGTTAACATAAAGATTAAGAGGGGGGAATTCTTCGGGTTACTAGGGCCAAATGGCGCGGGTAAAACAACGTTCACTAAGATGTTGGCTACGTTGCTTATACCTGATGAGGGTGAAGCGTGGGTTGACGGTTTCTCTATTTTAAAGGAGCCAGTGGAGGTAAGAAAGAGAATTGGGTGGATGATGGGTGAAACTGGTGGTAGAGCTCTCTACTGGAGGTTGTCTGGTTACGATAACTTAGTTTTCTTTGCAATGCTTCAAAATGTTCCACGTGATGTAGCTGAGAAAAGAATAAGAACATTATTAAAGTTTCTCGAATTAGAGGATGCTGCTGATAAATTAGTTTTAGAGTATTCGACAGGAATGAGAATAAAACTAATGCTTATTCGCGCAATGCTACATAACCCAGATATATTGATTCTGGATGAACCAACTTTAGGGCTTGATGTTGAATCAGCAATTAAGGTTAGAACATTCCTTAGGAGGCTTGTTGATGAGCTAGGAAAAACAATATTATTCACATCTCATAACATGTATGAAGTTGAGCAGTTATGTGACAGGATAGCTATCATAAATAAGGGTAAGATCCTGTTTGAGGGAACTCCAAGAGCTATAAGAGAGAAAGTAGAGAAACTGAAAGTAGTGGAGGTAAGCGTTATATCAGATGACTCTGGAATAAACGAGATTCTAAAGAGAATCGAGAGTTTACCCATTGTAAAGGAAGTATTGAACTATGAGAAAGCTAAAGGAGTATATAAGGTAAGGGTAAGCGTTGAAGATCACTACACAGCAATACCAGAAATAGCGAACGCATTGAGAAATTACAAGGTTGAATCAATTTCAAGATCCCTACCAACCCTAGAGGAAGCATTCCTAAAGATAGCTGGTGTAAGGATAGAGGAGGTTGAGCGAAGAGGAAGAAGAATGAGGAGGGTGCCCTTAGAATGAGTTTCGAGGAATTTAAAGAAACTCTAAGTAAGGAAGAGAAAGTTCTTGGGTTAAAAGGATTCCTCAGGAGAGCTTGGGCCTCATGGCTATATCAAATGAAGATATACGTATCCTATAGAATGAACCTAGCGCTAGATATCATAGATATTGTTCTCAGCGCATTAATATACTACTACGTAAGCTTTCTAGTTTCACCAAGCGACCTAGCTAAGCTTGGTTACGCTCCAGATTACATAGCTTTTGCTTTATCAGGAATAGCTTTGTCTAGATACTTATGGACAACTATCGCTAGATTAGCAAGAAAAATGAGGCATGAGATATCAGCCGGAACATTCGAGAGCTTAGCTTCCATCGATTACGATAACTTTAAGAGCTGGATGACTGGCCAGATACTTTATGGCGCTACATGGTCCTCATCAACATTTATTCTAACCATAGCTGTTGGTTATCTGCTCGGAGCTGCTTTCACCAGAAGCTTTATTGTTTGGTTACAAGCTATCGGGATAGTTATCCTAGTTGTGATTGTTCATGTAGCTATAGGAATAATGGCTACGGGAATGTATATAATCCACAAACAGTTAGAAACCCTGCTTGTCTTAATGACCTCTATCATGGAGTTCTTTGGGGGAGTGATTTATCCGCTAGCCTTGCTATGGAACTATCCAATTCTATACTATATAGCTCTATTACTCCCATTCACTCATGGCTTAGAGCTCTTCAGAAGAACCATTATGGATGAGAAACCGCTCACTGATCCATTAATGCTCTTTCATTTAGGCGCTTTACTGGCCTTCCTCCCACTACTATACATTGGTCTCAAAGTATATGACTACTACTTAATGAAAGCTAAGAAGCTAGGCTTATTATCATCTTATTAGGGAGGTGATTGTGAGTGAGTATTGATGATGTACTAGAAACATTTAAGGAAGCCCCAGTAAAGGGAAATGTAAGCAGCATAAGTAAGATAATAGCAGCTATGCTCAGGAGAGCAAAAATAAGATTAAACTACAAGACATGGATGATATTTGATTTCGCGAATACATTATTCATGGTTTTCACATACTTCCTATTATCATTCATAATAATGCCTCAAGATATAGCTAAAGCAGGTTATGGATACAGCTACTTCGATTTCGCTCTAGTCGGTATAGCAATATCGCATTTCATAACAGCTGGTTTAAGAAGCCTAGCCATGACCATTCGGTTAGAGCAGTTTTATGGTACGCTAGAGAGTGTGTTATCAACACCGACTGATTTCGTAGTCCTATTCATGGGTGACCTGCTTTATTACTTCCTTTACTCATTAGTATTCCTAGTAATAATAATTCCAACAGGAATCATAATGGGTTCAAGAATCGTTATTAACGCTGGAACAATCCTCACAATGCTCGTATTATTAGTGCTCTTAGTAATAGCTAACCTGCCTATAGGGATATTATCTGCAGCAATGGTGCTGAAATTCAAGCAGGGAGATCCAATTGGATGGGCATTAACCTGGGTTAACCAATTATTTGGAGGAACTTTCTTCCCAATAACACTTCTCCCAGGATACCTAAGGATTATTTCACTCGGCCTTCCACTCACTTACTCTCTTGATGCGATAAGGTACTCTCTGATATGGGGCGTCACCCTACTTAACTCCAGGGTACTGTATGACTCATTAATACTGATAATATATGCCTTAATCGGGTATCCCATAGCTATTAAAGTGTTTAGAGTAATATACAATAATGCTAGGAGAGAAGGTAAAATCGGTATTTACTAGGATCAAGAATCCCAAATAACTTCACCTAAATCGTCACCAAACCTATAACCACGCGTATTCCTTATTATTTCTTTAACAGAATCGCTCTTTAAGAAATCCACAAGCTTTCTCAATTTAATCCCTCTAAACTTTCTTTTAGGTATAACAATATCATATCTCTCCCATATTAACGGGACACAACTTAACCCATAATTCATAGCAATAGTTCTCGGTAATAACGCGAAATCAGCTTTCCCACCAGAAATCAATTTAGCGACCTCGTAATGATCTCTAACCTCATGATAATATCCAGCGAGATTCTTCTTAATCTTCTCTCGCTCTACTCCCAACTCACTCGCTATCTTATCTAGGAAATAATCAAGAAGGATTCTCGTTCCAGAACCAATATTCCTGTTAACTATTCTGTATCCCCCCAATACAGCATCACGAATAGAATCTATCTTGACTAGCGGGTGATGAGCTAGACATACTTCTCTCTCATAACCCCTCACAACAATAACGCTCCCTTTTAACCCATAACGATCCAAGTAAGGTAAATTATACTCTCCTGTTTCAGGATCCATTAAGTGTATTGCGGTGACATCAGCCTCTTCGAGCATGATGGCTAAGAGGCCTGAGCAAGAACCAACTCTCGCGAATTCTATGGATAAATCATGCTTCTTTGCGTAAGCGCTTAAAATAATTTCTATTAATGGGTCATGACTACCAACATATAATAGATCAGGAACCTTAATTACCCCACCAATAATATCCTCAGTTGATAGATCAAGCTTTAATTCGAGAAGCTTAGAATGGTAAATCCTTATTAATTCTTTCCCCAGATCAGTTAATCTAGCTCCACCACCCCTAGAACCGCCTCTCATCTTAACTATTACTTCCCCTTTCAAATCCCTCTCAAGCTTAGTAATCCACTCCCAAGCTCTAGAATAAGGAACCCCGAGACTTCTCGATGCAGAGTATATTGAACCTTTCTTATTGATTAGAACTAGTAACCTATATAGCCTCTCGTTCAGAACTTCCTTACCATTATACTCCAATACTAACTTGATTTTCGGCTTCAATCTCTCTGCTATATCTAAATCATTAGCACTCAATAAGTATCCCTCAAGCCTCTTCTTAACAAAAAAATAAAGAAATATGGATTTGAGTTTAATTATTTTCCAAAAATGAAATAAGTTAGCTTAAGTAACTATAGCGTCTAATTTATCCTCAGAAATCGCTTCCCTTATCTCAATAGCTATTCTCCGACCAACACTAATAGGCTCACCGAAATAAAACTTACTATACTGGCTCCCAATACCAGCCCATATATTCGTTCCCCCGCCAATCCTCATCGCTACATCTATCACTATAATCTCTAAATTCTCATTAATTATTGACTGCAAAGTGAAAGGCCCTATTATCCCAGGCTCGTAAAAGCTCTTCGTAGCTTCAACAAATGCGTCTCCCATCTTAAAAACCTTAACTAATTGGGACTCTCTGAGAGTAGCCCACATGTGCCCTATCTCAACGTTCCTCAAAGTTATATCTAGATCCATCTGTATTCTAGCTGGAAGACGTATAAATCCATGAATATTAGTCTGTAACCTCCTATCAATGCCATGGAACTCTACATCGTTTCGAATTATTGAGTTAAAGTAATTAAAATTAAAGTCGACCCCAATAACGAGTTCTTCAATTGAGGCTTCAGATAATTCCTTCTCAGTTATAATTCCTTGCTTGATTAGCTCATTAGCCTTCGCCCAGTAATCCGCCTCATCCTTTGCAACGAAGAAAGCTCTCTCAACACTATTAGCAGCCATCGCCTTCACTATCACTGGTATATCGATACTTGATGGATCTTGAAATGTTTTAGGTCTCCTTATCCCCGCTTTATCTAGAATCTTATAGTAATTTAAGTCACCGATTCTCTCTTCAGCCCTCAACAATTTCCTGCTACCGAACATAGGGATTCTGAATTTATTTTCTATATTATCATACCCAACGTATACGGAGAAGCTTCTATTAGGCACAAAAATAGTGTTTAGCTCAAGTAATTTGTTCTGCACATCCTCCATCAAGATATCACTAAACTTGTTCAGAACTAATACCTCATCAGCAAGTCGCTTGAATCTTAAATAAGGTAACTCACGCCCCTTCTGACAAACAACAACGGTCTTAAACCCCTCATCCTTAGCTCCATCCAATACATCAAGAGCTGAGTGACTCCCTAACACTCCTATATGAATATTATTCCAATCATACTCTTTCCTAACAATCTTTCTAACATCGTTTAAATCAATCACGATGACATCACCTCATGAAGTAATCTTGCTAAGCATATTATTCTCGATAGCGAGTTTTATTTCCCTAGCTATCCTCCTCCCCATACTCATTGGTTCACTAAAATACAGCCAGCTATACGGAGAACCCATCATATATAGATTCGTTCCAGCAACTATCCTACCAGAAAACTCAAACACAATAATATCTAAATCACTAGTGCAGATAGCTTCCAAGCAGAAAGGACCAATAACTCCTGGAGGGATCCTCTTCTTAGAGAGTTTAACGAATCTCTCACCATAATCAAATACCTTAGATAATAGGGATTCCCTCAAGACAATGGGAATATTCCCAACCACGGTAAATGTGGGGTCAGCAATCCTGAACGGGATTCTCTTAAGACCATCAACATTACTCTCATATCTCAGATCAGAGCCGAGTAGCTCTAATCTATCTAGAACTAGTGAGTAGAAGTAATGAAAGTACATGGGTGCACCAATCACGTATTCCTGGATAAGAACATTATTGAGATCAATCTCTAAATAAGAAGCCTTACTCAATAACTCCTCTCTATCCCTAGCTAGAAAATATCCTCGCCCTCCCTTAGCTCCAGGTAACTTAACTATAACTAAGCGATCTATATCCTCATTCACACTATATGTTCTCGGAACTGGAATCCCAGCATCCCTCAATAATGCAAGCTTCTTAAACTGATCAGACTCCCACTCAAGCAGTTTCCTATTCCCAAACACTGGGGGCTCAAGATCATAAATATTATTTATCCCCACATACTCGATAAAGCTCCCGTGAGGAATAATTATGGAATTCAGATCTAATAGGGTTTTCTGCACATTGCTCCGCATAATATCATTATAATTATTAATTATAATAAAGTGATCAATGAGATGTGAAAAACGCTTATAAACACTAACTCTATCTCTAAGACAAATCAACACTGTTTCGAAACCCTCCTGCTTAGCACCCATCAGTATTTGGAGGGCTGAATGACTAGCTATTGTTGCTACTGAAACCTTACTCATTGTATCCTCACCGAACCATGATTAGGTATATTAATTATTATTCCTCCTCGCTCATCAACAACTTCACCTACTATATCCGCTTCATAACCAAGCTTTCTAATTAATCTAAGCGCATCATCCACTAGATCCCTCTCTGTTACAGCAACCAAACCTATCCCCATATTAAATGTCTTATACATCTCTTCCCAAGAAACATTCCCCATCTCCTTAATAAGCTTGAATATGGCTGGAGGCTCAACAGTATTGATTTTTAAACCTGCCTTTTCAATAATAACTCTCTTAATCTTTAAGAAGGCGCCGCCTGTAATATGAGCGAAATTTTTAACTAAACCCCTCTTCCATAACTCTAAACAAGCATTAACATATATCCTAGTTGGCCTAAGCAATTCCTCACCAATAGTTACGTTTGAATCATAGGGAGCAGAATCGCTAACCTTGAATCTACTTAAGAGAACTTTCCTTGCGAGGCTTAACCCATTACTATGAATCCCACTGCTTCTAAACCCTATGAGAATATCTCCAGGAACACCCTTCCTAACACTCCACTTAACTATTCCTAGAGCTGTAGCAGAGATATCGAATCCCTTACCAGGCTCAACTCCTTTGATAACATCAGGCATAATAGCTGTTTCACCACCAATCAATAGAGTTCTAGACTCCACGCAAGCACTCTCAATCCCGCTTAGTAACCCCTCAAGAATCTTCTCATTACTCTTCTCCATAGCTATGTAATCAACAATCCCTATTGGTTCAGCTCCACCAGCAGCTAGGTCATTAACATTCATAGCCACGGCATCCCAGCCGACCTCCCAATAACTATTAGCTAGCTGAGCGATAAGTACCTTTGTACCAACTCCATCCGTATGTAGCGATAACTTATAATCTCCCACAGTAATATAGTTCGTGAATCTTCCTTCATCAGGGCCGAAAACGGGTTTATTAAGTTTTCTAGAAATAGCTTTTATCTTGCTGAGAGCAATTGAATGAAATTTTCTCGACGCATCTCTATCCACCCCAGCTTTCTTGTACGTCCATTCATCCATAGGAATCATCTCTTCCCTTCGATTAACTTTCTATTTATCTCTGGATGAGCAAGAGCCAGGATTCTTATAGCTAGGTAAGCAGCATTCTTACCATTATCAATACCTACAGTAGCTACAGGTACCCCTGAAGGCATCTGAACGATCGATAAGAGAGCATCTAAACCACCTAACTTAACACTTACTGGAACTCCTATAACGGGTTTACTTGTTCTAGATGCTATGAAACCAGGTAAATGAGCTGATAACCCAGCAATACCAATGAATACTTCAGCTTCAGAATTCTCGATGTATGATTCAAGCTCCTCAGGATTCCTATGAGCAGATAAAATCTTTTTCTCGTATGGAACACCATAGCTCTGAAGTACTTCCTCAACCTTCTCAGCAACCTCTTCATCACTCTTACTCCCAAGAATAATAGCGACTAACGGCTTCTTACTCATAAATAATCCCCTCCTCAAGCAGATGGGCCGCCTGCATTGCCTTTATCCTTGCCTCTAAGGTATTCTTAGCGTGAGCTATCACAACTCCCATTCTCCTCTCATAGTAAGTACTTGGCTTCCCAAATAACCTAACGTTCACTCCAGGTATCTTTAAAGCCTCCCATACTCTAGAGTACCTTGGAGCCCAATAACCATTTTTTCTCGATAAGACTACGTGAGATGCTCCAGGAGTAAGTAAGCGGATGCTCGGTATAGGTAACCCTAATATAGCTCTAACATGAAGTGCCATCTCGGATAGATCCTGGGTAACCAACGTAACCATTCCAGTATCATGAGGTCTCGGCGATATCTCGTTGAAATAAACCATTGGTTTATCTCCTGTCTCCTCATCACCAAGTTTAACAAATAGCTCGCAACCAAATATTCCCGCGCCCCTCAAACCATTATTAGTGCTTAATAAAGCTCTAACTACTTTACCAGCGATATCATAGATCTGCTTCTCTACTCGCTCTATTATTTCTGGAGGAACAGTTTTACCATTCCATTTAGATCTCCATAATAACTCGTGATGCGGTGGATCCTCCCTTAAATGTAGATCACTCCCATAACCCATAACTGGAATAGATGAATTATCATCCTCACTATACTCTAGGAATGGTTGCCAACTAACATGATAGTGTGATCCGCTCCTTACATGACCAACGGGTTTAGGGAAACTAATCTTAACTCTACCATCCTCATCCAGATGCGCTAGAACCAGCTCAGTTACTTCAAAGTCATAGTGAATAATATTCTCAACTATTACTTCATCTCCTCGCCCCCTAGCCTCCTTCACAGACTTCTCGTATGCCTTAG
>JALWRR010000028.1 GCA_026993975.1 Promethearchaeati archaeon
GGCTTATTCTCATAATTAACTTTTTCTTCGACTTCTCATAGCCTTCTCATAGAGCAAGAAAAATAGTCATCGGCGGCCTTAAATACGCAGTAATATATACGTATTACGAGGCAACATGCCAATAGAGCAAGAGGCCGCCTCAATGATAGTTAAACATGTTTCACCAATATCAATTTTTTGGAAAGCTGTCAGGTTGGCGAGAAAGAAACTGCCTCCATACCCCAACGAGAGAGGGAGAAAAGGCTACCCACTACCAGCTAGAATAGGCATATTAATTTATCTGGCGCTTTATCATCTCACACCAGAGCAAGGCTATAGAGAGATGAAGGCACTGGAAATCTATCGAAAGCTTGGTCTGAAACAAATGCCCTCAGTCAAATCGATTTATAGATGGCGAAGGGACCTGTCTCCGATAGTGCACAAGCTTATAAGAGAGACATTCTACATAGCTTATAGGCATCTAGGACTAAGAGAATTGACAGTGATACCTGATGGAAGCGGCATAAAGAAGGGCAGGGGAACACAGTATTATGAGTGGAGGCTGGAAACGTTTAGAAAAAGGCGAGGAAAAAGGAGGAGAAGGAGAAGTAAGCGCAGGAAGCCGAGAAAGAAGTTCGTTAGGCTTGTGATGTCCTATGTACCGGAGATGGACATGATATACACAATGACGGCCACTCCAAGCTTCATTGGAGAACTAAAAGCATTCGAGAATGGGCATCTAGAGGATATAATCTCGGCAGGAATCTTCAGTAGGTTAATAGCTGACAAACTCTATGACTCAGAGAATCTCATCAAGAGACTTAAAGAGGCTGAAATAGAGGCATGCGTGCCAGCGAGAGAAGGAAAGTTAAAACCAGAGCCAGGATCCTTGAGAGACGAGGCCAATAAAAGATATGAGGAATTGAGAAAGAGCAAGCATTTACGGAGCCTTGTTGAATCAGCTTACTCCTCGCTTAAGTCTAGGGCGTTACCGTACGTCACGAGTAGGTCCTGGAAGAGCTGTGAGACTGAAGCTGTTTTATGGGGCTTGATATTTAATCTGGCTAGACTCTGCGAGCTGGGGATAGAGTAGATCACGGTCTTTCTCACTATAGCTACTTGATATAGGACAAATCGAGACCTACCCCACCTATTTTCCTCTCGATATCTAAGCCAACTAATTTCTCCAGCAACAAATAGGAGTCATCTATGTTGGCACTAGGCATAAAGGCTATAAAAGACAAAAAACTAGTTAATTATGAGAACAAGCCTAGAATAATAAAATCATTAATTATTAAGGAGCCAAATCTACAAGCTACATTAGCCCTATTAATCAATAATTTATTTATTAATATGGATATAAAAGAGATGAAAAAAAGTTATTATAAATAAAGAGAGTGGAAAAATATTTATTGAGTTGCTACGAACAGCTAGGAGCCAAGAATTTCTCGAGAGCTTAATTAATCTCATTAGAGAGTTAATAGCAATGAATCCAGATATTAGAGGAGAGAAAACGTCAAAAGCATCTTTCTTGGTCGAAATAAGTCCAGTTAATAGAGAGTTAATAAACAAGCTAATTAATTATTTAGAGAATAACTTTTGATTAATTCTCAACTATTTAGCATTTAACTAATGTATGCGATGAAATGACAAATAAAAATATAATAATTATGGATTGTATCGAGCATTAGGTTAATGCGTAGAGAAAAATGCGTTTTTGACTAGATATGGCTGAATTATGAGTGTTTAAAATGAAACTACCTAAACCGACCGTAGAGAATTTATTGTCGCTAGCTAGATATGGAGGGAAAAATAGGTTAAGAGCTGCTAAGGAAATAGCTAACTTGGATCCGGATACCGATATAAATAGACTCATGTGGCTTATAGAGGAACTAGCGAGCGATCCTGAAGATCCTATTTTTAGTGAAGTTGGGATCTCTTTAAGCAAGCTGATCGAGAAAATGGATCAAGATACATTAGATCAGCTTATAGAACAATTATTATCTACGCATAATGGTCGATTATTACTTGGCATAATGCTTTCTGTTACTAGAAGAGAAATGGATCTGGACTTGATTTCTGAGATAATAAGGCGCTTGCTTAATGATCCATCTGAAGATGTAAGGAATGGGGGAATAGGAGTTTTAAAGAATTTTATTCGTGATGTAGGTAAAGAGGAAGCCATGGATATAATTCTCGAATTAGCAAATTCGAGTCAACCAGAGATAAAGTGCTTTTCAACAACGATTTTAATGGCTCTAAGGGACACTTTACCAGAACAATTATTATTAGAAGTAATACTCAGTTTACTGGATGATGAATCAGAAGAATCTAGACGATGCGCGTTAAATGCAATTAAAGATAATATACATCGATTAGCGAGAAAAAAGAAAGCGTTATTAGAGATAATTAATAAGATGAGATATATGAGTGAAGATCTTTTCAATCAGTTTTTGGAAAGCGTTAAGAACGATGAAAGGATATATGCGCTGATACAGAACCTTCTTAAGCAAGCTGAATAATTCATGATTTTTATTTCGCGGTGATCTCTACTATTACTTCAACTTCATCTTCACGCTTAGTTTTCTTCCTACTGTTGATCCTTAGCTCCGTACCTAACTCCCGTTCTAGAAATCCTATAATAGCTCCATTTATAAGCTCAAGAAGTATATCGCTGGTCTCGTCATTTTCACAGAGCTCCCCCCTTATCCTTATGATTCCTCTATTATCTTCAAGCCCAAAGCCCTCCACACTTAATTTCTCGCTAATGAATTCTACGACAGCAGCGATTTTCTCGAACGCATCTCCCTCAACGCTCTTTAATAAGTCATAGTCTTCTGGATAATTCTTGATGTATTTAAGTGCGATTTTTTTGCCGATTTCAAATGCTATTTTCTGTGTTTCGTCACCATATAACTCAATAAATGCTTCCGCTAATACACAAGCAAGCTTCCGGGATATCAACTTTCTCTTTGACTCCATACTATCTTTAAGCATCCACAGGCGATACGCTCCTACTTGCTTATCAATCAGTAATCCCTTTCCCTTTAGAGATTGAAGATACTTCATTATTGTTAATCTAGAAACTCTTAGTTTATTAGCTAGATCAGTTGTTGTCAATCCTACAACCGCTTTTCTTAAAGCATCCAGGATCATTCTTTCTATATCCTTTCCCAAATCATGCACCTAGCCTAGTACTCACTTATTACAGCTTATAAATATGATATTATTCAGTAATTCTTAAAAGTTTTAATTATCATTAATGTATATAGTTAATGTATAGTTTTAACTTATCAACAATAATCATTGGTTTAAAGAGATCGAATATGGAGCTAATGATAACTATTAGGGATCTTGTAAAGAGATTTGGGACAATAGTTGCAGTGAATCATTTGAATATGGATGTGTATAAGGGAGAGATCTATGCTTTACTTGGTCCTAATGGAGCGGGTAAAACTACCACTGTTAGAATGATTATGGGGCTACTAAAGCCAACTAGTGGAAAGATTATTGTAGATGACATCGATGTTATTAAGCACCCTAACATAGTTAAGAAGAAAGTTGGTTATATGCCTCAGTTCTTCTCCCTTTATAGTGATTTAACAGTTTTTGAAAATCTAGATTTCTATGGAAGAATATATGGGCTCCAGAGAGAAGTGAGATTAAAAAGAATTAGGGAATTATTGAAGATTGTAGAATTAACTAAGTATAAGGATGTTCTAGCAGGTAATCTCAGTGGGGGATTAAAACGCAGGTTAGGTCTAATCGCTACTCTCATTCATGATCCTAAGCTAATAATTCTAGATGAACCTACCGCGGGGGTTGATCCACCGCTAAGAAGGGCATTCTGGAAACTATTCTTAAGACTGAGAGATGAAGGCAAAACAATACTTGTTACAACGCACTACATGGATGAAGCGGAGAATGCTGATAGAATCGGCTTAATTAGTCAAGGCAAATTAAAGGCTGTTGGTTCTCCTAGAGAAATAAAGAGAATGGTCTATGGAGGGGACTTAATGAGATTAATAGTGAGTAATGGACATTCAAGCTTTAACTCTAAGGATATTCATTTAGATGATAATGATAAGATTATCGATGTTATCAGAGTAAGGAGACTTGGTGACTCTAAGACCGAATTAATCCTTGTTGTTAAGGATTTTGGATCAACGCTACCATCTATATCATCTGCTTTACAGCGCCGTGGAATAAGCATTCTTCTTGCTGAACCATTGCCAATAACCCTTGAGGATGCTTTTATTGCTTTAACTACTGGTGAAATGCCTTGTTTGAAAAATTGATTGCAGTTATTATTAAGGAATTTAAGCAATTAATCAGAGATAAGAGAACAGTTGCATTAGTGATTGCTCTACCGTTAATAGTGATGACTACTTTTGGAGTAGCTTATAGCGGTGAGATAAAGGATGTACCTATAGCCCTTGCGATCGAGGATTATGGTTACCCAGCTAAAGTGATAATTACGAGAATAATGAGCCATAGAGCATTCTATATCAAATATGTTACGAACGACATGAACACTGCTAAGTACTATGTGGAGAAAGGATATGTAAAAGCAGCTATTGTTATTCCAGATAAATTCTCTGATAAAGTAATTTATCTTGGTCACGCTGAGATAATAGATATTCTTGATTCTGGATGGTTTAGCATACCAAGTGCTGTTCATTCAGTATTAAAGAACATAGTTGCTCAATCAATAAGTGAAATCGTGACATACGTATACTCCTCCTACGGTTTCAAGGAATCTATTAGTATCGATGTTACTCCATACTATATCAGGGGAGAACTAAAAATAATCGACATTGTTGGTCCAGCTGTAATGGGCATTATGGTTCAGCAAGTTCCCCTAACTCTAGCTGCTATATCAATTGTGCGTGAGAGGGAGAAAGGTACTCTAGAGAAACTATTAACAACACCCATTGGAAGATTTGATTTAATATTCGGGAAACTCGTTCCCTACGCTATAGTAGGAGTTCTGATCGGTATAGGAGAATTATTAATTGTTACATATGGGCTGGGCGCAATTAATTATGGTAATATTATTGATATTACAATTGTCACTTTCATGTTAGCTATCGCTTCTCTTGGCCTAGGATTATTCATATCTATAATATCTAAGAATCAACTGCAAGCCATGCAATTCAGTACGTTCATGATGCTATTATCATACTTGTTTTCAGGCTTCCTACTTCCCGTGGAGGGTATTAGGCCTGAAGCTAGATTTATCGTGTATGCTATGCCCATATATTATTTCTACATAGCGATTGGAGGATTAACTCTTAGAGCACTGTCACTGGGAGACGTATTTGATCAAGTAATATTTCTCGCAATATACGCCGCTATTACTTTATCTCTGAGCCTAATTTTCATGTCTAAGAGATTGGAGTAAGTGATTGCCTATGAGCAAGAAGACGGTATTAGTATTATTTTTATTGCTGTTCATCGCGCTGAACCCTATGAATATCAGTTTCAGACACAGTACATCTAGCTTACGCGTTAATGTATATGAGGTTAAATCAGAATCTAATTACATGAAATCATTACTACTGGATGATGTTTTCTGGGTCTATGCTGTTAAAAGCATTAATATTTCTGGGATAGAGATCCCCGCTGGAACATCCGCTATTGTTATTTCTCTAAAGAATTATGATTCTCACCCAGTATATAATATAACTGTTGATTTTCATGAATTTCTTAAGATAGCCAAGTGTAATGACACTGTTCAGCACTATAACTCAACTATCCCCTCTGGTTACTCTGTTACATTTGTTTTTAAGGCATCTCTAAGAGATAACGCAACTGCTTCTGAATATGACTTGCCTCTTAAAGTTAGTTACTTTAGAGACAATGAGAAATATTGGTATTACCTAGAGGTCCCAGTATCCGTCTCAGGAGTCCCTATCATTAGGATTAAAGCCCCAAATATCTACGTAAAGGATGAAGGGGTATACGAACTACGATTCAAGGTTCAGAATACGGGTACTTCCCCAGCAAGAAGAGTCATAGCGACCCTAATTCCATCTCCACCCTACATAAATTCTTATGGCGATGATTGGAAGTATCTCGGTATTATTCCAGCTAACAAGAGTAAAACATGTAATTTTAGCATTTATGTCTCGGAGATGCCATCATCATCTCTACCAATCGCAATCAATGTTTCATTTATGGATCAAAGAACAAACCAGTTTTACTCCATTTTGGAAACAATCCTAGTTATTTATAATGAGACCCCACACGTTATACTTGTTTCCTCAAGCTATATTCCTACATCTGTTTTTCCTGGAGATAAATTCGTCAAGTTATCTCTCACTCTATCTAATCCTACAAGCAAGATAATTGAAAATGCTTCAGCTGAATTGGTATTGAGTAACGAGTTTAAAGCTAGTTATGCTAGATCCACAATGGTTTCAATTGGAACAATTTTGCCTGGCCAAATAACTAATCTAAATTTCTTTATTGATGTAAAGGATGATGCTGAACCTGGACTAAAGAAACTGCAGTTAGTTGTACGCTTTAACAATGGAGTCAATACTTTTGAGATACCGATTGTGATAAAGGAGAAGGCTAAATTCATGATAACTAGTTATAGTCCTGAGAGATTACCTAGAGGTGGTAGGGGCATAGCATTTAGGATTGGATTAAAAAATGCTGGTAATGTAGATGCTGAAGCTATATATCTGCAGTTGATGGGTGGAACAATATTAAAGGGCGAAGTTGTTACTTATATCGGTAAGCTCATTTCTGGGGAGGAAACTAGCGTTACTTTTACTATTGAAGTGTCGGATTCAGCTCCTTTAGGGGAAGTTTCTTTGGATCTAAAGGTTACTTGGACACAGGAAAACAGGGTTTTAAGCGAGATATATAAGATTATTATAGTTATTGTTTCTGGTTCACCCATCTTCTCGACTTATGGATTAATTGTCGGGTTTGTTTTACTTGCAGCTGGAATCTTGTTGATTCCTTTAATGAGAGAAGTTAAAAAGTTTATGAAGCGGGATTAAGATGAGAGGTTTTATTAATAGACCTATAATAGTGCTCATTATACTGCTCTTGTCTTTGGGAATAGCTTATTTACAGCTGGGAAATACTTATAGTCGCTTTAAGAAAATCGATACAGAGTCAACTCTACCTAATCATGCAGGTATAGGGAATAAAAAATCAAGCAGGGAGGCCAATATATCACTTCATGAACCAATTAGATTTTTCTCAACATCCAGCAACGTGATTTATAACGATGAGATCCTGAATACCACTATATCCTGGAAGCTCGGCCCTGGAGATAGAGTGAATGTTATAGATGTAAAAAGTAACTTGTTGGCAATTGGAACGAATCTAGGGATTATCCTGTATTACTCAAATGGCACCCGAATTAATTCTATTTATCTGGGCGCTAATGTCACTGCATTAGAAATAGTTAACGATAATGCATTGCCAAGAATCCTTGTTGGCACAAGCAATGGCAGTGCTTTCTGCTTCACAGTTGATGGCCAGAAAACGTTCTCTGCTGAACCAGGATATCCCGTTATTGCTGTTAATTACACTAAAGTGTATTCTAGCTATGAGAAATCGTTTGTAGTGGTGACTAGGAGAGATATCAGTGTTTATTCAGTAAATGGTAGTCTGATTCTTCATCAAAACATACCAGATGTAGTTAATGTAGCGCTTGTAAATGATCTTGATGGGGATGGTTTAGATGAGATAATAGTTGGTTCTGATACTGGAAGCGTTTATGTTATGTATAGGGAAACTATTTTTACTAATAATTTTGAGAGCTCGATGCTGAGTTTATATGCGAGCGATGTTGATGGAGATGGAGATAAAGAGATATTATGTGGCTCTATTAGCGGCATAATATATGTATTGGATCAGAAATCCAAATTAATTGCCCAAAAATCAGTTTCTCCCAACGCTATAATCTCGCTACTAGCTAAGGATTTTGACGCAGATGGATTAACCGAGATAGCTACACTAGATAGTTCTGGATTCTTAACTATAATGAATTATTCTCTTCAGGTTGAGTGGCAGTACAATTTTTCTTCCAAAAGTCTGGAAGTATTAAGCGCTAGAATCAACTCTAACTCACCTAGAGACCTCGTCCTAGTCACTACCCAGAAGATTTATTGCTTGGAATTCAATTCGAGCTCCAGCTCATATAGCCTTATCTGGAGCTATTCTTCTAGCTATAATATTACTGATTTGGATAGAAGCGATATTAATTATGATGGATACGATGAAATCATTTTTGGTGGCTTGTCATACGCTATAACTTTATTACGCAATGATTCAAGTGTATTTCGATCTATAATGTATACGGTACATTGCGAGCACATATTAACTAGTGATCTAGATGGAGATGATAACGCTGAAATAATCATTACTGATGATGCTGGTAACTTATTCCTTGTAAATAAGAGTTATTACTTAATTTTTAATCATAGTATTGGGGTTAAATCTAGAGAAATCTTAGTTGGAGATATAAATAGCGATAGCATAAACGACATAGTCCTAGTACTAGAAAACAACACGGTTTTAGCCTTCACCAATAATGGCACTAGAATCCTTAGTTACTCTATCAGCGCCTATATTAATGATGCAATTATTTTCGATCCA
>JALWRR010000029.1 GCA_026993975.1 Promethearchaeati archaeon
GTAATTAAGATTGAGGAGCATGGGGGTTATGTCCTGTTGGAGGAGTATGGTAAGGAGGCTTATATTCCGCTTAAAGAGTTATCAACTCGTTTCATAAAGCATCCGAGAGAGTTAGTAAAGCTTAATCAGAGAGTTATCGTGAAGATATATAGGATACGTAGAGGTGGTTTAATAATAAATGCATCAATGAAGCGAGTTCTTCCAGGTGAACGTCAAAAAAAGTTGCAGGAATGGAGAAAGCTACGTAAATCTCTCATAATGCTATCTCAATTATCTGAGAAACTAAATATGCCTTTGAAGGAAGTTATTGAGAAGATAGGTAAACCATTAGTAGCTTATTATGATACGCCCTATGATGCATTTGAGGCTGTTGTTAGGTGGGGTGAAGGTGTTCTAGAGGAGGTTGGTTTACCAAGTGAATTTATTCAGCCATTAGTAGAGATAGCTAGAAGTAACATAAGGTTGCGTGAAGTTGTTCTTAAGAGGAATCTAATAATTAGTTCTCTGGCACCAGACGCTATTATAAGAATTAAGAAAGCTTTGAGTGAGGGTATCAAAATAGCTCCAGATAAAATTGAGGTAAAGTATATTTCGTCACCTAGATACATGGTTAGAGTTAAGGGTTATGATTGGAAGGAAGCTGTAAAGTTATTTAACAAGTTTTATGAAAAAGTTAAATCAATAATCATGGAAAAGAATAAGTATCCGACAGAGATTTCTTACGAGGAGATTGAGGAAAAGAGAAAAGCGAGAAAAGTGAGAGCTGGGTAGGAGGGATGCCTAAAAGGATTTATAAGTGTATTAATTGCGGGAGGTACACGCTCAGACAGGATAAATGCCCAGTTTGTGGGGGAGCTGTTCGTATTGCTCATCCTCCACGTTTTAGTCCTGTTGATAAGTACGGTAAGTATAGGAGAGAGATGAAATATATAGCTGGGAGATTGAAGGGTGATAATAATGTTTAATGTGCTTTCTAAGAAGAGATTAATCATGGTTTCCGGTAAAGGAGGCACTGGAAAAACTACCACTGCAGCAGCCCTCAGCATTAAGCTAGCTGAGGACGGTTTTAAAACAGCAGTGATTAGTTTAGATCCAGCCCATTCGCTTGGGGATTCATTTAATTTAGAGCTAAGTCACGATTTCAGGAAAATTAGTGAGGTGAATGGTGAACTTTTCGCGATGGAGTTTGATCCAAAATTGCTTTTCGAGAAAGAGAGGAGTGATTTACGTAAAGCAATGGAAGCTGATCAGGAGGAATCACCTTTTGGGGATATGTTACCTAAAGAAATGATGGATATTCTGCTTGACACTAATTATATGCCTGTTGAATTTGCTGAGGGTATAGGTTTTCTCAGGCTTCTAGATTATCTTATTGACTCTGATTTTGAGAAAATAGTGTTTGATACGGCTCCAACTGGACATACATTAAAGCTACTTGAGTTGCCTGATTACTTGGATTCGTTTGTTGGTAAGATGATAAGATTTCAATTGAGAGTGTCTAGCATATTTTCCTCTGTTAAGAGGCTTTTTGGTTTTGGATCGGATGTTGATGTTGCTAAGGAGACTTTAAGGGTTCTGGATGAGCTTAAGGAGAGAATAAACCACGCTAAGAAAGTCTTAACTAATAATGATTTATCAGAGTTCATTGTTGTTACGTTGCCCTTAGAGATGAGTATTTATGAGAGTGCTCGATTAGTAGGGGAGCTTGATGCTTACGGTATCCCAAATAATTTTATTGTAGTTAACATGTTTCGCTTTTATCATGGGGACTGTAATTTCTGTAAGAATCTGTCTAGAATGCATATGAAGCATCTCGATAAGATATCTGAGCTCTTTGGCGACAAGAGTATCAGGGTTGTTCCATTCTTCTCCAGCGAGATTCGAGGAGTATCAGCTTTAAGGAAAGTAATTAAGTATTTATCTGACTTCACATTAGATAACGCTAGGAAGGCGCTTGAAGATAAATTAACAATAGATTAATAAAGCTTTAGAGCTTTTTTATTTTATGTTTCATAATCACTAGTTATGGGAGATTCTTATGGGTAAGGAGAAAACAGTTATTGGTTTAGATTACAACGCTATGTTAGAGAGAGCTATTAGTAGTCTACCTGAAGAATTAAGGAAAGCTGAAGAATGGGCTTTACCACCTATAGAGATTATTCACGAGGGAGGTAGAACCACTATAGTTAACTGGAAAAATATCATAAGCGTCTTAAATAGGGATGAAAAAATAGTTCTTCGTTTTCTCGAGCATAGATTAGGTACGGTTGGCTGGATACAGAAAGGGAGAGCTGTTATACAAGGAGTCTATAAGAAGTCGCGTATAAACAAGTTAATGGAATTCTTTGTTAAGGAATACGTGATCTGTGACGTATGCGGGAGACCGCACACTAAGTTGATTAAGGAGAAGGGTCAATGGATCAAGAAGTGCGAAGCTTGTGGTGCTTGGAGGGTTGTTGAGAGGATCTAGATATTTACTGTAGCTTTTCTAACAACTATATACCTATTTAGTGTTGATTCAAATCTTCTCTCAGAGTATTGTCTAGCATCAGTATTAAATGCATCGATTATCCTGTGAAGCAATTTGTCACCGATTCTACGATCACTAACCCTAATATCCATGCCTCTATGGATTTTCCTTACATCTATGAATACATCTGGTTTAGCATAGGATAAGACTCTGCTTATTATATTCCTAACTTTAACCTCCTTCTCTCTTGCTTTTCCTCCAGTGAATCTTACATGGATTACGTACTCATAGTAATTTCCTGTAGCTTTTTTCCGGCATGTTGGGCAGACCTGTTTATTTATTTTGATTTCCAGAGTAACGGTCTGTATCATTATGTCTCTCTTATAGATCTCGGCGGGGATCACGATATAATTGTCTGAAAGTAATTGGCTTAGTAATGGTTCATTGTCCCCTATATTTCTCAGATCTATCCTAACATCATATCCTCTTAAAATCTTCTTTTTCTTTAATTGGCTTAAGGCTACATGCTTGAGATTCACTATATTGCCTCTAACCCACTTATTACCGAATTTAACTCGACCACAAATCGGGCATAACTTGATGTCCACGTCTAACTTATTAAGGCTTGGAATCCTGTATTTCTCTCTGAAGCAGTCTTCGCAAAGCCCTTCTAGTTCCTCTGAATAAACTGTTTCTTTTCCGCATCTGGGACAATAATAAGGCATATTCCTCATCCATTGCGAATATTTCAGTAAAGTATAAATTCAATAGTTTTTATCATAGATTTTTCATTCAATTATACATCTTAGGGAAACGAAACGTGTCTAAGAGGTATATAAAATTTTTAAATAATGTTTATGTGCCCTGAAGGTGTTAAATCTGAGCGAGAAATTAAGTGCATTTATAGATGCCTACGAGACAATTCTACAAATTAGTGAGGATCATATTAATAAGTTAGTGACGAGGTATAAAGATAACCTAGTTTCTGCTAGAGAAATGCTTATGAATGTGCTTCGGGATAAAAAAAGAGTTCATATTGCAGGTATGGGACGGTCCAAGTTAGCGGCAATGATTATTGGTGATTTACTAAAGAATCAGGGTTTTCAAGTATCTGTGATAGGAGATTTTCTCAGCAAGCCTGTTAGGCCAGGAGATCTAGTTCTAGCAGTATCGGCAAGCGGATGGACAACAACTACCTGTATGATGGTTGAGGAAGCAATACGGTTGGGGGCTAATGTGCTTGCTTTAACTGCGACTCAAAGATCAAAGCTAGATAGATTATCGGATGTATCTATTTACTTACCTGGTGGAGCCGCTATTGATGAGACATCATATATAGTTAGGCAAATTATTGGCCGTCATAAGACGCCTCTAACGCCGATGGGAACTATTCCTGAAACTAACTCTATTTTGGTTGGTATCGGGCTGGTCGGTATGTTAAGTGATAGCATGGGTGATTCCGTTGATCTTTTTAAGGATTATGTTAGTTTGGTTCTCAAGAATGCTAGGGATAGCTTGATTGGTTTGAGGAATGATCTTGATCGATTAAATGATTTCATTGATACGGTATCGTCATGCAAGAGAAATAATGGATCTAAGGTATATTTGATTGGAGCTGGTATCAATAAGTTTGTTTCTTTGATGAGCGCTATGAGGTTTCAGCATTTAGGGTTAAATGTTGCTTCTATAGATGACTGGAAGTTCAGGGATAAGGGTGATGTACTGATAGCTATCTCAAGTTCGGGGGAAAGCGCTATCACGTTGCTATATGCTAAGGAGGCTAAGCGATCTGGAATGAGATTAATTAGTTTAACAGCTTCTCCTGGATCAACCCTATCCAAATTATCAGATGCTGAGATAGATCTCTTGGATATTTCTAAGAGAGAAGAGTACTTGGAGTTTAGGGTGCTTAAGGAGAGTAAAGGAAAGTTTATTCCCGCATTCGAGTACGCTGCATTACTTGTTCTTGAGAGTGTTGTAGCGCAAATTGCTGAAGAGTTCTCTATTAAGGAGGAAGATATGAGGAGAATGCATGCTAATATTGAGTGAAGGTTTAAGCGAGGGAAAGTTGCTTGGATAATAGCGACTTAGCGGAGCTCATTTCGCTTGTTTTTTCAGCACCTCTATTCGCAATATATCTACTTATTATCATATTAATGATTAAACCAGATTCCAGCTTGCTTTACTTGATCATTAAGTTTATTCTCGGTTTCATCTTTCTTGGTGTTTTACCTACAACTCCAATCCTTATTGCTGTGAGATCAGGTGAGACGGATATCTTTGTTTTCGAGAGAGAAAAAAGGTTTAGGTTTTTTGCGATAGCTATCGCAAGTTATTCTATAGGATCTCTCTTATTCCTATTGATTAAAGATTATGAATTATCCATCTTTCTAGCTTGTTACGCAACAGTGACTTCTGGGATAGCTTTGTCAACGGTATTCACTAAAACTAGTGTTCATACAGCTGGGATCGCTGGGCCAGTTACATTCATGATTATGATTTTTGGTTTATGGTTCTCTCTCCTATATCTCCTGCTGATACCAGTTTCATGGGCTAGGTGGGTTAGTAGAGCGCATACCTGGAGGCAATTATTGTTAGGTGTGATTATTTCGATTGTGATTACTGTTCTAACGGTTCACCTAATCTTCTCGGCGTTGGGTATTTGATTGAAAAAAATAAAAATATCGATTACTCTAATAAAACAAATATAGCGGTCCGTCCCCGTCCCACCCAGACTCTTAGGGATGTCCCGAGGAGGATGAATGGGTGGAATCCGCGGGCCGCAACACTTTTTATTTTCTTTGAGTGATTTTCAGGAATATGTTTGCGCCAGATAATACGGTGGCTAGAGAGTTGAGAATTATGAATATTAAGTCTCCTAGTATTAATGCGTGTATGGTGAGGAGAAAGCTTCCAGCTGTATACAATAGTAAGAATTCTGATCTGGTTGTTACTTTTCTAGCGCGTAAATTTTTAACTGTTTCTGGGAGCCAAGCTATCAATATGAGTAATATACCTACTAACCCGTAGGGATCAGATAACATGGTGCGTCACCATCAAGATTGATTGGAGTCTTTAAAATGCTTTACTTCATAATCCTGACTCAGATCTGTAATCTCAACTGTATTTACTGCGGGAATACTCCCGATCCAAGCATTGAGCCGGTAGACATCACATATACGATAAATGATTTAAAAAATTTCTTAGATAATGACCCTGACGCTATGATAGCGTTTTATGGTGGTGAGCCCTTACTAAGAATGGAGTTGATGAAGAGGATAATGGATGAGATTAAGGCTAAGAAATACATCCTGCAAACCAATGGATTATTACTTAAGAAGCTTGAGACAAGATACTTAAAGAGGTTTGACACGATTCTCGTATCTATTGATGGTCGAGAGGAAGTAAATGATTATTATAGGGGAAAGGGAACTTATCGTAGAGTTATTGAAAATGTGAAGGATATTAGAGAACGAGGGTTTAGGGGGGATTTGATAGCTAGGATGGCGGTATCGGGGAAAACAGATATATTTGAGGATGTTAAGCACTTGCTCAATGTTGGGGATCCCTGGTTTGATCATGTTCACTGGCAGCTCGATGTTATGTGGGATTATCCGCCTCATCAACGTTACGATAATTTTGATGAATGGGTTGTGAAATATAATGCGGGTATAACAAGACTGATTAATTACTGGATAGATACAATGAAGATGGATGGTAAGGTACTTGGAATAGTACCGTTCCTCGGGATCATGAAAACACTCTTGTATAACGAGAAAGTAGAGTTACGGTGTGGTGCTGGAATAAATGCTTTCGCAATAACTACATCAGGCAGGATTCTAGCTTGTCCCGTTGCTCCTGAATTCGAATGGAATCGCCTAGGAAACATCTTTAAGAATAAACCGTTTGATGTTGTCAGAAAAGTGATGGTTGGAGAGCCGTGTACGACATGTGAAATTAGGCACATATGTGGTGGGAGATGTTTGTTCGCTAATAAAACAAAATTATGGGGGGAGGAAGGGTTCAGAAAAGTGTGTGGAACAGTAAAGCATCTTGTGAGAGAATTACAGAGAGTTAAAGGTGAGATAGAGAAATTAATTAAGCTTGGGGTGGTGGAGAAAGAGGACTTTAATTATCCCAAATACAACAATACGACGGAGATAATACCGTGACGATTAATCAAACTTGATAGATCCAGAGACAAGATCAATGATAACGCGCTTAATTTTCAGTCTCCAAACTTTCTCTGGAGCTCCCCCCTTACCCGTTTCCTGATACCTAACCATCTCAATAATACCCATCCTTTCTAAATTATCTAAATGATAATAAAGGAGTGACCTAGGCATAAAAAAGCCATATCTTGAGATAATTTCATCATATATCTCACTAGTAGACTTCTCATCATTACCGATAATTCTAATAATCGCCCATCTAGGCCCTCCAGCTAAAGCACTGAGGAACGCCATTATCCCAGATAATTCAGGATGACTGCGACCCCAACGCATACGTCTAGGCAATTAAATTCACCAAATAGAAATACTGAGTTAATATCAATTTAAATTGTAATATTCTGAATTAATTAGATTATTATGTCAAAGTCATTGAATTCGCCTTTTGGATCCTCCCATTTAACAACTACATCTTCAACAACAGCTGCTGGGGGCCCCTCATAGCACCAATTAATAAATTTCTCCACTTTATCTCTAGGGCCTTCAACAACAGCTTCAACGCGCCCATCAGGTAAATTACGTACATATCCTCTTAATTCTAAACGCTTAGCAACCATGTACGCGCTATACCTAAAACCAACCCCTTGGACAATCCCTGAAATGAATATTCTCGCTCTCACTAGATTACCCGACACGATAATCACCAGAAGAGAGAATGGTGGGGGCGCGGGGATTTGAACCCCGGACCTACCGGTATCTTCAAGCGCGAGGTTTTCTGGAGCCGGCCGCCCTAACCGTGCTAGGCTACGCCCCCTTTACTAAAACTCAATATAATTATTCTCCTGATTTATTAATTTTTCGTTGAAGAGTAGAGACATATCCTTATGATTGAGCATTACTATGATCGCTCTTCTGTTTCTATAGGTCTTCCCCACGTTATTCAAACCCATTCTCGCTACCTAGATCTCTGGCATTTCTAGGAATCAAATATATAGACAAATCAAGGGATTTGTTTACGTTTCGTTACTGTAAGTAAATCTTATATGTTGTTAGTTGATCTTACAATATATAAAGGAGCATAACAGGGAGAGAGAAAATGACTGAGAAAAAACGCAAGAAATTTGCTAAGATATGGCATTGGAGAAGTAAAGTCCTGTTTTTAGCTTCATTGTTCGGCGATAGGCCATTTACCAAATCTGATGTACATCGGGTGGGAAAAGTGAGAAATAGACAAGATGCTGAGGAACTAGTAGAGTTTATGAAGAATATTAATATCATTAGAGTTGAGAAAACGCCAGGAGGAAAGGAAATTTACGCATTTGTTCCTGATGAGGTCGAAAAATTAAGAAAAATGTTTTTTGAAGTTAAAGACTAGTTTTTCCTTACTAAGTTACTTAGTAACTAAGTTTTTTACGAATATCTTGTAAGTAGCTAATAATTTCATCTAGCGTTTCCTCAGCTTTTTTTCGACTTACTCGTCTAAAGATCAAAAAGTATATAGCTCTTATCAGCTCTGTATTCACACCCATTTTCGACAATTTCACAGCTTTTTTATTTCTTATCATTGGATTTATTTGTCCTGACTTCTTCTTTTGTTCCTCTATTTCCTTCTTTTTTTCTTTGTTCTCTAAGAGAAACTCAAGTTTATCTAGTAGCGTCATTTTTTTCACCTTGCATATTTTCTTAGGATTCTCAGCAGTTCTGCAAGTTCTTGCTTTCTATGTTTTGCTATTTTCTCTAGTACTTCTGTTGGAATTATCGCGAGTTGCTCGTTTGCAAGTTTTAGTCCCCTTATTTACTCTTCTTTTTCTCTAATATTATCTTTTTCCCTGTTCAGGGTGGTTCCTTAAATATATTTTTCATTTTTTATAATTCAATATATTTTATTTTATTTGGGGTTTTGGGG
>JALWRR010000030.1 GCA_026993975.1 Promethearchaeati archaeon
CTCTTAAGGTAGCCAAATGCCTTGCCGGGTAAGTTCCGGCGTGCATGAACGGACCAACGAGGGCCCCACAGTCCCAGCCTCCCACCCGGCGAATCCATGGCCCAGAGAACAGTCTGGGCACACCCGGCCGGGAGAGCAGACCCCGTGGAGCTTCACCGCAGCCTGGTGTTGCGGTTTCGTCGACCGTACGTAGCGTAGCCGGGAGCAATGAAGTTAGGGCTCTGGCCCTAGCGGATGCGCCCATGAAACACCGGCTACGGTTGGCGAAACTGCTTACCCGAGGAGGGGACAGCACTAGGTGGGCGGTTTGGCTGGGGCGGCACACCCGTGATAGGGAATCGCGGGTGCGCTAAGGTCGGCTCACCCGGGACAGAAACCCGGGGCAGAGGGTAAGGCCAAAAGCCGGCCTGACTGTGAGCCTAACAACAGGGCTCACAGGGGGGAAACCCGGTCCTAGCGATCCGCCGTGTCCCCACCGGTGGGGGCCGGCGGTAACGGAAAAGTTACCCCGGGGGTAACAGGGTCGTGGCGGGCGAGAGTCCACATCGACCCCGCCGTTTGCTGCTCCGCTGTCGGCTCTTCCCATCCTGGCGGTGCATAAGCCGCCAAGGGTAGGGCTGTTCGCCCGTTAAAGGGGATCGTGAGCTGGGTTTAGAGCGTCGCGAGGCAGCTCGGTCTTCTCCTGCCGGGCGCGCTGGCCGCCTGAGGGGAAGGTCCCCCTAGTACGAGAGGAACAGGGGGCCGGGGCCTCTGGTCTACCGGCCGTCCGATAGGGCGTGCCGGGCAGCTACGCCCCAAGGGTTAACCGCTGAAAGCATCTAAGCGGGAAACCCGCCCCAAGACGAGGCGGCCGTATTAGGGCGCCCCTAGAAGAGGGGTTTGATAGGGCGGGGGTGTAAGGTCCGAGGCCGTTGAGGCCAAGGGCTTTAGCCTGCCGCTACTAACTGCCCGAGCCCGGTCGTCGTCTATTCGGGGTTGCCCCTTTTTTCTTTTTCTTTGGGGGGTTTGATGTGTGGGTTGTTGTGGATCCTTTTTATAGTGAGTTGGGTAGTAGGGTTGTTGTTTCTGGTGGTTTCGATTTATTGCCTTTGGAGTTTAAGGTGTTTCCTGATGGGGAGTTTTATGTGAGGTTTCTTGGTGATGTTAGTGGTTCTAGTGTTTTTGTTGTTATGGGTTGCCTGCCTTTTCAGCAGAGTGATTGTTTTCTTAGGGGTGTTTTCTTTGCTAGTACTTTGAAGGATTTGGGAGCTAGGTTTGTTTCTGTTTTTTATCCTTACTTGCCTTATAGTCGGCAGGATAAGCGGTTCTTATCGGGGGAGTGTGTTTCAGCTAAAGTTTTTGTTGATGTTCTTTTTTCAGCTGGCGCTGACTTGGTTGCTACGATAGATGTGCATTCTCCTGATGTTTTCTCGGTTTTTGGTGAGAGGTTTATTAATTTGAGTTCCCTTAGGGCTTGGTCCGAGTACTTGTCTAGTAGGGTTAAGGGATCTTTCTTTTTGGTTGCTCCAGATGAAGGGCGGTTGGATGTTGTTTCGAGGTTAGCTAGAATGGTTGATGTTCCTTATACTTCCTTTAGAAAGGTGAGGGATCTTAAGAGTGGTAAGATTGTTTCTCTAGAGCCGAGGGATGAGAGTGAGTTGGTTGAGTTATCGAAAGGGAATGATACGGCTATTATCTTTGATGATATAATTAGTACTGGTGGTACTGCTGCTAGGGCTGTTAAGTTGCTTAGAAAGTATTTTGATGGGAGAGTTATCACGTTGTTTACTCATGGCTTATTTTTGCCTGGTTCGATTCAGAAGTTGATTGAGGCGGGGGTTAATAAGATTGTTTCAACTGATACTGTTAAGAATTCTTTTGCGGAGGTAACTGTAGCTGATCTTATTGTTGATTTCATTAAGAAGAATATTACATGAATATTACCAATGTACTTATTGATATCGTGGTAATTACTAGGTAATTGAGTTTGGTGGGAGTTTTTTTTAACTTTCGAAATATTTTTCAATTATTCGAAATGATTTATATAAGTAATCATTAAACATTGCTGGTGTAATCATTGGTAACTAGTGAGAATCGTTTCAGTATACCAGCTGGGCTAGTTTATCCTAAGGAGCTAGAACCCTATTTTAGAGAGATCTTAAAGAAGATTGAGGAAGCGTACGAGATTGCTTCACTAGCTAGGTTAAAGGGTTTTGATCCAGTTACTTACCCAGAAGTCAAGATTGCGAGTGATTTAGCTTCAAGAGTTGAAGCTATGGTTGGTCCCCCAAATATATCTAAGCGTATAAGAGAATTGCTTCATGAGAATAAAGAGATAGAGGAGATCGCTTTTATTATAGCACGTGAGATCGCTGAAGGAAGATACGGGATCGAGGATGTAGAGAAGAGAGCGGATCAAGCGATAAAAACAGCTACAGCTATTCTAACGGGGGGAATTACAGCAGCACCATTAGAGGGAGTTACGCATGTCAAGGTTAGGGGTGATGGGCACTTAGCGATTTATTATGCTGGGCCAATTAGGTCCGCTGGTGGAACCGAGACAGCCCTAACAGTTGTTGTTGCTGATGTAGTTAGACAAGCATTGAACTTACCTAAGTATAGAGCTTCTAGATTAGAGATCGAGAGATTTATTGAAGAGGTAGTATTGTATAATAGGTACTCTAATCTCCAGTATCCAGTTAATATTGAGAAGCTTCAGTACGTGTTAAGTAATATACCCGTAGAGATAACTGGAGAAGGGACATTGGATGCAGAGGTCTCGGGTCCATATCGTAATCTACCTAATATAGAGACGAATAGGGTTCGTGGGGGAGCAGTACTAGTTCTTAATGATGGGTTAGTGGCTAAAGCAAAGAAAGTGATAAAGATCGTTAAGAAGCTTGGGATCAATGGATGGGATTGGCTCGAAAAAGTATTTAGTGATAGCAAGGAACCAAAAAAATCTGAATCTGAGGAGATAACAAATGATAAAGGAGTAAAACCTGATTATACCTATTTAAGTGAGGTTATAGCCGGTAGACCCGTTTTCTCATCACCTTCAGCTGTAGGTGGGTTCAGATTAAGATATGGTAGATCAAGGAATACTGGTCTAGCTGCTGTTGGCGTTCATCCAGCTACAATGTATATTCTTGATCAATTCTTAGCTGTTGGAACGCAAATTAAAACGGAGAGGCCTGGTAAAGGAGCAGTAGTAATGCCTGTTGACAGTATTTTACCGCCTTTAGTGAGATTGGATGACGGATCTGTTATATTTGTTGATAATGTTGAGAAAGCTATTGAGGTTCGTGATAGGGTCGAGAAAATATTGTTTTTGGGGGATATTCTTGTTAGTGTAGGTGAGTTCCTAGAGAATAATCATAAGATTCTGCCATCTCCAATAACCGAGGATTGGTGGATTCAGGAATTAAGGGATAAGGTCAAATCTAATGATTTAGATATAAGTGATTTAATCTCTAAAGCTTCTATGAGCAGTGATTTCGCTATCTCTTTAGCAATGAAGCTTGGTATTCCTCTTCATCCCAAATGGACTTATTTCTGGAGGAATATTAATGATGAGGAATTAATGTACCTTAGAGATAAGGTACTGGGAGATTTAAAAGATAGTTCCATAGAGTTCGATGAAAAACTAAAAACGATATTAGAGAAGCTTTTTATTCCCCACATACTTAGAAGCAATAGAATCATTCTCAATAGAGATGATGCTAATGTTCTCGAATTCATCCTCAAGAATATTCCGATTGACTATAGACCAGATGGACGAGACGCGCTAAGTGTGATAAATAATTTTCTAGAAGTAAGAGTGCTAGATAAGTATCCCGTTTTTATTGGCGTAAGGATGGGGAGACCAGAGAAAGCAAAACAAAGGATGATGAAGCCCTCTGTTCATGTATTATTCCCGATAGGTAAGGCGGGATATAGGTCTAGATCGATAGTTAGGATCGCTAATAATAAAATAAAGAGTGAAGTCGAGGCGGTAAATAAGTACTGTCCCAACTGCGGCATACATACCTATGAGAATAAGTGTCCTAAATGCGGGAGAAGAACCGAGTTAAAGTATAGGTGCAGGAAATGTGGACAGGAATTCGATAAACCTGGTTTATGTCCACGATGCAAGATTGAGTTAGTTCCTTATAGAACCTATAAAATAGATTTCTATACTCTTCTAAGAGAGAAAACAACGAAACTAAAGATTAAGACGCCTAGCGATATAAAGGGTGTTATAGGATTAACATCGAGTATTAAAATGCCAGAGCCCTTCGAGAAGGGAGTAATTAGGGCAAAATATGGATTATTCGTATTCAAAGACGGTACAGTGCGATACGATGCCACAGATGCACCATTAACACATTTTAAACCAGTTGAGATCGGCGTATCAATATCAGAGCTTCATAAATTAGGCTATTTAAAGGACATATATGGAAATCCACTGACAGACGAGAATCAGATTCTTGAACTAAAAGTACAGGATATAATAATAAACGAGGATTGCGCTGAATACCTAGTGAAAGCAGCTAAATTCATAGATGAATTACTTGTAAAGCTATATGGATTAGACCCCTACTATAATGTTGAAAATAAGCATGATTTACTTGGGCATCTTGTAGTTGGATTAGCTCCTCATACTTCTGCGGGAATAATTGGTAGAATAATAGGTTTTACTAAAGCTAAATGCACTTTTGCTCACCCGTATTGGCATGCTGCAAAGAGAAGAAATTGTGATGGAGATGAGGACGCAGTCATGTTACTGTTGGACGTATTATTAAATTTCTCGAAAGCTTACTTACCTAAGACAAGAGGAGGAATGATGGATGCGCCTCTGGTAGTAACGAGTATTCTAAATCCGTTTGAAGTAGATAGTGAAGTATATAACTTGGATACAATGAGAGAGATTCCTCTCGAATTCTATAGGATATCTCAGAGTTATCCATCTCCCGATGAAATTGAATCAATAGTCAGTAATATAGAAAAGAAGCTAGGCAAGCCAGAGCAATACTTCGGTTTTTACTTTGCATACGATACTAGTAAGATAGATGCTGGCCCTATAGAGACATCATATAAGAAACTAAGTACAATGAAAGAGAAAATAGAAAAACAGTTCAATTTAATGTCTAAGATAGTGGCGGTAGATGTAAGAGATGTAGCTGATAGAATTTTAGAAATACATTTCTTCCCAGATATAATGGGTAACTTGAGAGCTTATGGTTCTCAGCAATTTAGATGCGTTTCATGTAACGCTAAGTTTAGGAGACCGCCTCTAAGTGGAAGATGCCCTAAGTGCGGCGGAAACGTGATTCAAACAATACATAAGAGATCAGTATTAAAATATTCTCAAATCGCTAAAAGAATTATTGAGAAATATGGGGCAAGCACATATAATGTGCAGCGTTACAGAATTTTTGAACTAACTGATTTCTATATCATGACTGGTGAGAAAGAGAGTGACAAGTTAATGAAATTGTTAGATAAAATGGATAAGGAGAAAATAAGTTATGATGAAGCGAAGCACTCTAAGGGGAAAAATGTTGTGTCTCTTGAGGATTTTTTCAATTAAACTTCCACTAAGGCCTTAGCGCATGTAACGGTGAGAGTTCTCTCACAGCTTTTATTAATATTTCCAAGGGAGCATCCGTCTTTATCGCTACTGAATCGAAATGAGTTCTAGATGCTCTAAACCCCAATTCTCTAAGATAATTAACAATATCGCTTATTGCTGGAGTTGATACTTTCAATCTTCTAGCTATTTCCTGAATACTGTAATAAAATAAAATGTCTCCTGTCTCTAACTCCGCAGTGAATATGCTTAATAATTTCTCTTTATTTTTGGGAGATATGCTTCTATTACTTCGCAGAACATTGATAGCTTTTATTAAATATTCTGGATCAATTATTGGATCAACCCATATAGGTCCTATTGCATAAGTATTACCATGTCCTTTAATCTCGCAACTAGATGGGGGAAAATTTGTTAACCCCTTAGCGACATAATACTTACTGCATATCGGACAGAAGGACATCCATCCTATAGATCTCCAAAATTCATCAGATTTTCTCCTACCCCTATCGGTTATCAGAACTAGTCTTATAAAGTGATGTAGAAATAGACCTATAATCGGTCTTATCTTGATAGATAGTATTGTTCCTTCTCTGCCAATCATGTATGTTAATGCTCTAACAGCGACCTCTCTTGAGAAAGGATTCTTTATGATTTTACTACCATATTTCCTTAAAGCGGCATTAGGAAATTTACCAACTAAGGGCGCAGTATCAGTAGCTGTAATTAGAAGCATGCCCATATTACTTTTCATGCAATTCAAGGCATTAAATATGAATGGTGCTGGAGTACCGTAAGGATCGATATCTATAATGTTAGGCCTAATGTGTAGTTCCCCACATAACTTCCTAAAGAGATAGTTTGCATCTAGATTAAATAGAATAAGGCGATCAGAATCATAACCTAGTACCCTTGAATTATATTTAATTAACTCATATGCTTTCCGAGATATATCATTCATGATTACAATTAATCTATCATCATCAATCTCATTTAAGATCCTAAATCCCCTAATTCCAGTACCAGCCATTGATTCAACATAATATATCTTATCTTCACTAGAGACATCTAGATATAACTTAGTGAAAATAATTGACAAATCCCTATTTATTTCCATAACAGGGTTATAAAACACGGGTAGAGACGTAGGTAGATATGCTGAGGAACCATGAACATAGAATTCCGGATCCGGAACGAATATTTCTGTAGAACCTTCCTTTATTCTCGTTAATTTGATGTCATTAAAGACTTTTTTTTCACCTATAAATTCAACCAAATCTATCTCACACCCTAGTACCCAACAGTAAACTAGCCTCTACTTAGCCTAATTCTAACCTTTTGCATCCATTCCTCAAAATATTGGCAGCGTTCTGGAGAGTATCTATCGCCACCAATATGGCATTCATGTAAATGCTCACACCCCAAGCAAGGAAGATCCTCTAGGGGTTCCTCTAATATTTTTATCTTTTTGAGAAAGTATTCATCGCCATCTCCTCTGTATTCTAAGAAAAAAAGCTTATGAAGTGTGTCAATAGCATAATCTATCGCCTCTCTATTAAATCCTCTGGAGCTTAAGAATTTGCGCGCATCACTAACATGAACTGAGTTGCCATTTTGATTAATGAATCTCCAGAGATGAATAACCGCATCCTCTTTCATAATAAACCCATAGAACATTTAATATTCAGGATGAAACCTAATGAAGATTATTTAATTGGCACAATTATCTTAAAAATGATTCGATTCGGAGGAAAATGAATGACGAAGAAAAACATATTAATAACTGGCCCACCTAAAAGCGGAAAAACAACAGCAATAAATAATATAATACAGCTCTTAAGAAGCAGAAACATAGTTTTAGCTGGTATTATGTGTCCTGAGATCATAAGAGATGGAATCAGATATGGTTTTAAGATAATTGATATAAAATCTGGCAGAGAGGGAATCCTAGCAAGCATAAATGAGGAGAAGGGGCCTAGGGTATCTAAGTATAGAGTCAATATACCTAACTTAGAAGAAATCGGTGTAAAAGCAATAGAAACAGCTCTATCAGATGACTCACAAGTAATAGTGATTGATGAAATAGGGAAAATGGAATTATTGTCGCAAAAATTCGCCAGAGTAGTAATTAAGGCTCTGGACTCTAGGAAACCTGTCTTAGGAATAATCGCATTCAGATCTTTTAACCCAATTATAAAAAGAATAAAAAGCCGGAAGGATGTATTACTATATACGCTTAGTAGAAAAATGAACCAAACAGCGAGAATAAAAATAATAAACGAGATAACGAATCGATTGTTGTTCCTGGTCAGAGATCAAAATGAAAAGAATGATCAAGCTATGGGGGGTCAATATAGAGCTATGCGATGATGTTTATGAACCTCATGACGATACTGATTTATTGATAAGTACTATTCTCGAGAATGAGAAGGAGATGCACGGATATGATGTATTAGAGATCGGTTCAGGAACAGGATTAATCTCTATAGTTCTAGCTAAAAAAGAAGCCAATGTCACAGCGATAGATATAAGTATGGATGCAATAAATTGTACGAAAAAGAACATGAAAATAAATAACGTAAATATAGAAGTCCTCCATGGTAATCTATTCGAACCTGTCGGCAATAAACGATTCGACTTAATTGTATTTAATCCTCCATATCTGCCCGAAGATTCTCTTGATAAATACTTATCAGATCCCTATAAACAAGCTATAGTAGGTGGGAAAAAAGGAAATGAAGTAATTATAGAATTCCTTAAAAAACTACCGTCCCATTTGCGTGAGCATGGAAAAGCATATTTTGTTGTTTCCTCATTAAGCGGTATAAACGACATAATGACCATTGCGCAAGATAATAAACTAATTCTTATTCCTCAAAAAGAGGCCAAGTATTTTTTTGAGACGCTAATTGTCTATAAGGTTAATGTAAAAAAAGAATAAGTCAAAATGATGGGAATGGCGGGCCCGGCGGGATTTGAA